>JALOPO010000106.1 GCA_025453855.1 Gemmatimonadaceae bacterium | reverse complement strand
CACGCCCGCCACACAGCGCTCCCGGTCGCGGACGCGGCCGGCGTTGGTGGCGAAGGCGGGATCGCCAAGCAGGGCATCGTCGCCCAGCACGCCGGCCAGCGCCCGCCACTGCGCATCGCTCCCGACCGCGATCACGATCGGCCGATCGGCCGCCGCGAAGAGCTGGTACGGGACGAGATTGGCGTGGGCATTGCCCCACCGGGCGGCGTCGGCCCCCGAGACGAGGACGTTCTGGGCGACATTGGCGAGGCCGGCGATCGCCGAACGCTCGAGCGTCACGACGACATGACGTTGGTCCGCCGCGAGCGTGCCGCGCTCGCGGCCGGCGACAGCGGCGAGGAGGGCGATCGTTGCATCACGTCCGGTGAGCACATCGACGAAGGCGACCGCCGCACGCAGCGGCGTGCCGTCCGGCTCCCCGGTGACGCTCATCCAGCCGCACTCGGCCTGCATCACGAAGTCGTAGCCGGGGCGCATCGGCTCGCGCTCGAAGCCGGCGATCGTGACCCAGATCAGTCGCGGATTCGATGCCAGCATCGAAGCTGGATCAAGCCCGCGTCGCGCGAGCGCACCCGGGAGGAAGTTCTCGACCACGACGTCGCACTCGGCGATCAGCGAGCGCAGCAGCTGCTGGTCGGCGCTGTCGTCGAGGTCGGCGGCGAGGCTCCGCTTGTTGCGGTTCGCGCTCAGGAAGTACGCGGCGCGCCCCTGCGCGTCGAACGGTGGTCCCCAGCCGCGCGTATCGTCGCCGCTCCCGGTGCGCTCGACCTTGATCACGTCGGCGCCAAGGTCGCCCAGCGCCATCGTGCAGAGCGGACCGGCGAGGACGCGGGTGAGATCGAGAACGCGAAGCCCGCTCAGCGGCAATGATGTGTCCATGCTGTGTCGATGTTGTCCTGACTGGTACTGGTTTTCCCGACGGAGGCGGCGTTGAAACCGGGCGCTGTTCCTCTTGCGTACGTCCCGCTCAGACATATACTTACGCCGTTTCCAGCCGACCGGGGCGCCCGCACGGGCGACCCATCGTGCCCTGACGTGCCTCGAATCACACGCGGCCCGGCCCGTTCCAGGGCGCCGGCCTGCCTTCCCCACCGCACATGACTCCCGACGCGCCCGCTGCTCCCGCCGAGGCCGCGACGCCTGCGGCGCCGCCGAAGCGCAGCCCCGGCCACCGCGGCACCGACATCAAGGACACCATCGCCGAGATGACGGCCCGGGCCAACGAGATCACGCTCGAGGCCGGGAGCAAGATGGCGAACGCGCTGCGCAACATCCTGCGCTCCGCCATCGGCGCGGACGACCTGAGCGTCGATGCCACGCGCGACGTGGTCGACTACTTCCGCCGTCGCCATCTCATGTCGGCCGACGACGCGCAGTCGCTGCTCGACGAGGTGGCCGAGGCGGCCGGGAAGAAGAAGGGGAGCGAGGGGCCCAAGCTCCCGCCGCTCCCCGGCAAGCCGGCCGCGCAGCGCGTCGACTCGCTCGCCAAGCTCGCGCAGGAGCTCTCGCTCCCGCCGACGCCCGGCGCCGCCACGCAGCCGCCGCCGCCGATCGTCCTCCCGGGCGGGGTCGTGGAGTCCAAGCCCGCCGCCAAGTCGGTGGTGAAGACGCCGATCGCGAAGGGCGAGGAGCCGAAGGCGGCAAAGCCCGTGGCCAAGACAGCGGCGCCGGCGGCCAAGGCACCGGTCGCGAAGACCGCCCCGAAGGCGGCGGCACCGGCCAAGCCCGCCGCGACCAAGGCGCCGGCCTCCAAGACCGCGGCCAAGGCACCCGCGGCCAAGGCTGCCGCCAAGGCGCCCGCCAAGGCTGCGGCCAAGGCACCGGCCAAGGCCGCGAAGAAGAAGTAGGCGTCGGATGGCGCGCATCGTCGCCACCGCGCCGGGTCGGATCGACTTCGGGGGCGGGTGGACCGATGTGCCGCCCTACACGACGGAGCGCGGCGGCACGGTGTGCAACGTCGCGATCGAGTTGCGGGCGACGGCGATCGTGACGCCGGCGCCCGTTGCCGTTTCCACCTACAACGCTCTCCCGCGCGTCGCCTGGCTGCGCGCCGGCGCGCCCAACGTCTCGCTCGCCTTGCGGAGCGACATCCCGCTCGGCTCGGGGCTCGGTGGCTCGGCCGCGGCGGGCGTGGCGATCGCGGCGGCGCTCGCGGCGAACGCCGGCGCGCCGCTCGCCGGCGCCGAGCTGGCCGAATGGAGCCGCACCACCGAGGTGGAGGAGCTCAAGGTCCCGGGTGGGTGCCAGGACCACTATGCGGCCGCCTTCGGCGGTGCGCTCCACCTGGCCTGTGGCGCGACCACCACCGCCACGCCCATCCCGCTGGGCGACGCGACCATCGCCGACCTCGAGGCGCGCTGCATCGTCGCCTACACCGGTGAATCGCGCATCTCGGCGCGCACCATCACGCTCGTCACCGACGCCTACGTCGCGCGCGACCCGCGCGTCTGCGATGCGCTCGACGCGATGGCCTGGCTCGCCGGCGAGATGGCGCGTGCGCTGCGCGAGGGCGACGTGGACGCGCTCGGGACGCTCGTGCACGAGCACTGGGCGCACCAGCGCGCGCTGCACGCCGAGATCACGACGCCGACGATCGACGCCATCGTGCACGAGGCGGCGCTCGCGGGCGCGCTCGGCACCAAGGCGCTCGGCGCAAGCGGCGGCGGGTGCGTGGCCGTGATCGCGCGCGCCGATCGCGTCGACGCCGTGCGCGCGGCGGTCGCGCGCCATGCCGAGCTCCTCCCCGTGCGCGTGGCGCGCGAGGGGGTGGTGGTCACGCGCGACGGCGCGCTCGCGCCGCGCTGAGCCGCGCCATGCCCGTGCGCCCCGGCGACGCGCGCGCGCTGCTCGAGACGCTGGTGCGCGTCGACTCGCGCAACCCCGATCTCGTCCCCGGTGCGCCGGGCGAGGCGAACTGCGCGCACGTGCTGGCCGAGGTGCTCGGCGGCTGGGGCTTCCGCCTGCAGTGGCAGGACGCGGCACCGGGGCGTCCCAACCTCGTGGCGCGCATCGGCGCGGCGAGGCCCGGCGCGCCGACGCTCCTCTTCAACGGGCACCTCGACGTGGTGGGGACCGACGGGATGACGCACGCGCCGTTCGCGCCGCACGTCGCGGACGGGCGACTCTACGCGCGCGGGGCGTGCGACATGAAGGCGGGGATCGCCGCGATGTGCGTCGCGGCGCACCGCGCCGCCGGGGACGGACTGCCGGGCGAGGTGATCGTGGCCGCGGTGTGCGACGAGGAGTACGCGTCGATCGGGACGCGCGCGCTGCTCGCCGCCGGCGTGCGCGCCGACGCGGCGGTGGTCACCGAGCCGACGCGCCTGGCGATCTGCCCGGCGCACAAGGGTTTCGCGTGGCTCGAGTTCACCGTGCACGGCGTGGCCGCGCACGGGAGCCGGCACGACATCGGCGTCGATGCGATCGCGCATGCCGCACAGCTCGCGGTGGCCTGGACCACGCACGGCCGCGACGTGCTGCGCAGCGTCACGCATCCACTCCTCGGCCACGCCAGCGTGCACGCATCGACGATCACGGGCGGGAGCGGGTGGAGCACCTATCCCGACCGCTGCGTGCTGCGCGTGGAGCGGCGCACCGTCCCGGGCGAGGACGCGCAGACGGTGCACGACGAGGCGACACGCATCGTGGCCGCGCTGCAGGCGGCGCTGCCTGCGCTGCGCGTGGAGTGGACGGTGCCGCTCGTGCAGGCCCCGAGCGACGTGGCCACCGATGCGCCGATCGTGCGTGCGCTGCAGCGCGCGACCGCCGCGCACGCCGGCGAGGCGGCGCCGATCGAGGGGCTTGGCTGCTGGACCGATGCGGCGCTCCTCAACGCGGCCGGGATCCCCGCGGTCTGCTACGGCCCGGGCGACATCGCGCTCGCGCACGCCGCCACCGAGTGGGTGCCGCTCGCCGAGGTGGAGGCGGCGGCCGCGGTGCTCGAAGGGCTGGCACGCGCGTGGTGCGCCTGAGACGGACGCGGCGCGAGAGGGGTTCCGCGGGGCGCGAGATTGCGCGCATGCTGACGACGACGGAGTACGACGCGCTGGAGCGCGCGATCGGCGAGGGGCTGCGCGTCGCCTTCACGTGGCGCGGCGCCGAGCACGTGGTGCTCCCGGTGCGCATCCGCGCCACGGGCGGTCGCGAGGCGCTCGAGACGACGAACCCGTCGAGCGGGCACCAGCTCATCGTCCCGCTCGACGACATGACGCGCCTGCACCTCGTGGGCGCGTGAGCGCGCGCCATCCGCTGGTCGCCGTCTTCGCCGACGAGAGCTGCCTGGGCAACGGCCAGCGCGAGGGAGCACCGGGGGGTGCCGGCGGGCTGGTGGAGTTCCGCACGCCGTCGGGGGCGATGGTGCGCCGCGACTTCTGGCTGAGCGAACGCGACACGACGAACAACCGGATGGCGCTGCGCAGCGTGATCGCCGCCTTCGCGGCGCTGAGCGTGAAGGGGGAGCCGCTGAGCGTGTCGTTCACCACCGACTCGCGCTACCTGGTGGACGGGCTCACGAACTGGGTCTTCGGCTGGCACAAGCGCGCATGGCGCAAGGCCGACGGCAAGCCGGTGGAGAACCTCGCGCTCTGGCAGGAGGCGCTGCAGACGGTGCGCGCGAGTGGCCACGAGGTCGCGTGGCTCTGGGTGCGCGGCCACGCGGGACACCCGCAGAACGAGTACGCCAATCATCTCGCGACACGGGCCGCGGCGCGGCAGGACGCGAGCGAGGGGCTGGTGGCGAGCGAATACGAGGCGTGGCTCGCGGCGGCGCGGGCGCGCGGGAGCATGACGGCGCGGGAGCAGCCCTTTCCCGACGCGGCGCGCTTCGTGGCCAGCCCCACGCTGCCGGCGGTCGCGCCCGCCGACGTTGCGAGCCGCTAGCTTGGACGTCCTGTCTGCGCAGGGGTTCGCGACCCACCCTCGGGGGCCCCGCGACGGCTGATCGCGCGCCGTCCCGCCGGACCGCAGCTCCACCCACCCCGCGATGCGCCCACCCGACGCACTGCTCGACCGTCTCTACCACCGGCTCGTCCGGGCGCTCCGCGCCGACGGGACCGGCGACGTGGCACGTCCGTTCACGGTCGCCGAGCTGACGGCCGCCCTCGTGCCGTATCGCACATATCGCAACGAACTCGGCACCGAGACGCTGCAGGACTACGAGCATGCCGTGCTCCTCCTGCTCGGCGGCGAGGGCGCACGCCTCACCTGCGATGGCGCCACGATCGCCCTCGTGCAGCGCGAACTGCGCTCGCCCGATCCCGACACGAGCCTCGTGCGCCGCATCGCGTCGGCCGAGGCGCGCGTGTCGTCGGTGGACGAGGCGCTCGCGGTGGCGCAGTCGCCGACCCCCGACGGAGCTCGCGTGGTGAGCGAGCGCACCCCGGCGACGATCACGCACGCCACGAGCACCGACACGCTGCGTCCACGCCTCGAGTTCACGATGCACGGCACGAGCGCGATGGCGGGCGCGCAGGCGAGCGCGGTGGCGACGCCGCCGACCAGCGGCGCCATCCCGTCGGGCGTGGTGATCCCGTCGCCGACGGGGCTTCTCGCGGTGCCGGCGACGGGCGCGGCGTCGCGCACCGTCGCGCACGCGGGCGTCGCCGCACCGCGCACCGAGCCGGTCGCGCGTCCCTCGGCCGACGACCTGCGGAGCGCGATCGAACGGTTGCGCACGATCCAGCGTGACGGCGTGGCCACACCGCCCGACGGCACCGCCGTGGCGGCGCGCCCTGCGCCCGTTGCCACGTCCACGGTGTCGGCGCCGTCGCCCGCCGTTGCGCCGTCGGCCGCGGCGCCGGCACCGATCGCCCCCCCTGCCATCGCCGCGGCCGCACCCGCCGCCGCGAGCGAGGCACCGGGCGCGGGCGAGCCGATCGACTTTCGCGGGATGCGGCACGCGCCGGTCGACATCGGCGGCGTGATGCTCCTCTTCGGGCTCCTCGCACGCGACCTGGGCGTCCGTCGGCGATCGACCTCCTCGTCTGCTGGCGCGACACGTGGCCCGACCGCCCCGCGCGCCTGCAGCTCCTCGAGCTGCGCCGCGTGGTGCAGCACCTCGGGAGCCGTGCATGATCCGACCGAATCCGACGCACGCCGTGGAGCACGGCGGCCCGTGCCCGTTCTGCGCCAAGGTGCTGCCGGAGGGACGGGCGGTGACCTTCTGCCCGCACTGCGGCCAGAACGTGACGGTGCGCCACTGCCCGGCCTGCTCGAGCGAGGTGGAGCCCGACTGGCGCTACTGCGTGACGTGCGGGCGCGAGGTGGGCGTACCGACGGCGGTCGCGCGCTAATCGCGCGCGACGCGACGTGCGGCATGGCGTCGTGCGAGGCGAGCATCGCGCGCTGCTGGCGCATGCGCCGCTCGGCCTGACGGGCCACGCGCGATGACGCTGGTCGTCCTCGACCTGGGCGGCGTGGTGGTGCGCAACGCGGGCTTCGCGATGCTGCAGTCGGTGTCGCGCGCCCCCGACGTGGCGGCGGTGCGGGATCGGTGGATCACCTCGCCCACGGTGTGCGACTTCGAGCGCGGGGCGCTCGACCCGGCGACGTTCGCGGCGCGGCTCGTGGCGGAGTGGGAGCTCACGCAGTCGCCGGCCGATTTCCTGCACGACTTCGCACGCTGGATCACCGGGCCGTACGAGGGCGCCGAGTCGGTGGTGCGTTCGCTGCGCGCGCACCATCGCGTGGTGGCCTTCAGCAACTCGAACGCGGTGCACTGGACGTCGCTGGCGCCGGTGATCGGCTGGTTCGACGCCGTCTACTCGTCGCACGAGCTGGGTGCGCTCAAGCCCGGTGGTTCTTCGACGACACGCCGGCCAACGTGGCGGCGGCGATCGCGCTCGGCTGGCGCGCGATGCGCGTGGATGGCGCGACCGGGCTGCGCGCGGGCGTACTGGCGGCGGGGCTGCTGCGCGACTGACCGCGCGGGATGGCGACGTGCGCGGCTCGCGCGCACGCGACGCCGGGGATCACCGCCCCGTCAGATCGCGACCTTGGCGAGCCGTTCCAGCGCGTGCACCGCGATGAACGCCGTCCCGGGCGATTCGCGCAGGCGACGCGCCATGGCGCGCGCCACGAGCGGGATCTCGAAGAGCGCGACCAGTGCGTGCGCGGCCCCGCCACCGGTGCCGTAGCCGTCGAGCGCGGCCCGTCGCGCCTCGCGCTCCCAGCGCCAGGCCGCGTCACGGTGCGCGGTGTCGCCACCCAGCTGCGCGGCGACGTTGCCGGCGAGCGTGGTGAGCGAGGCGACGAGCGAGGCCACGTCGTGCCAGGGCGACGGGCGCCCGGCGGTGGGTGGCGCAACGAAGGCGACGACGCGCAGCGTGCCATCGGGGAGGACGCAGACGGTGTCGACCGAGAAGGCGCCGTGGATGCGATGCACGAGCCCCGGATCGCGTCCCGCGGCGGCCGCGATGGCCGGGAGATGGGCGCGCAGCGTGGCGATCACCGGCTGCGCGGGGTGGGCCGCCCCCTGCGCCACGCGATCGAGCGCATCCAGTGCGTCGCCGGCCTCCAGCGTCCATGCCTCGACGTCGCGTCGGCTCGCGGGCATGGCCACCGCGCCCGCGCCCTCGGCCACGGGGCGCCCGAGCGCGGCGTGGAGCTCGCGGGCGAGCACGCCGAGCGCGCGGGCATCGGTGAGGCCGCCCTCGAACGCCTCGGTGTCGCCATCGAGCGCACCACGGATGCGATCGCCGAGACGTGCGGCGAGGGCGGTGGCCGCGTCGGGGAGGTCGTGCAGCACCACGGACGGGAGCCGCGTGCCGTCGGGGCCGACCCAGCGCGCGCTGGCCTGCGGGAGCGGCACGAGGCGCGGACCGTCGTGCGAGGCGAGGCGGCGCAGCAGCTCGAGCTCGACGCCGAGTTCGGCGTCGGCGCGGACGGGGACGACGAGCGTGGTGTGCGCCGACCGCGCGAGCTCGACGTCGTGCGCATGCACCCACCGGGACTCGGCACCGCCCGCGGTGACCCCCGCGCCGCCGCGGGCCTCGGGTGTCCCCTGCCACTCCCAGGCACCGGCGCGGATGGTGATGCCGGCGAGGAGGGCGTCGTGCAGCCAGCGTCGCACCGGCGCGAGCGCGAGGGCGCGCACGGCGGTCGCGGCGCCGTCGCGGGGCGCGACGATCACCGACCCGTCCGGGAGCGCCGGGTCGTCGTCGAGCGCAACGAGGAGCTGCCGGAAGCGACGGCCGCCGTCGGGCGCCTCGGTGCTCACGAGGACGAACGCGACCTCGTGATCGGGGACCGGGAGCACGGCGATCGCCTCGACCATGGGGCGACTCGCGGCACCACGATCGTCGCCCACCCACCGCAGCCAGTCGGTAGCGGGGGCGTTCGCGAGCGACTCGGCCAGCAGCGGCGCTGTCCGGGAGGTGAGCATGACGGGGAGGGTCGGGCGACGTGAACGTCCGGTCGAGCCCGCACGGGGCAACTCGCGTGCCCGGCGGTCGGGGTCGCCTGCGCACTCACGCTCGCCGCGCGACGACCGCCGTCGCGCGGCGGGCGACGCACGATCGGCGGGCGGCGACCGCGGCGCCAGTCGGGACGGCGCCGCACCCGCCGCCGCTGCGGACCGGGCACGACCGCGGCGGGGTACCGGGTCCGTGTGATCGAGGCGCCCGACACGCGGCGACTCCCGCGCATCGCCACGCCCCACGACCTTGCACGCGGCGCGCGCCGGTTGGCGCGCCCGCCTCCCCGACCGCTCCTCCCGACCGACATATGGGTACCCAGGGTTCCGCGACCGACCTCGTCCTGCTTTCGGCCGTCCGCACGCCGTTCGGCACCTTCGGCGGCACGCTCCGCGACATCTCGGCCGTGGACCTGACGGTGCACGCGGCGACCGCGGCCATCGAGCGCGCGGGGATCGCCGCGACCGACGTGGACACGGCGATCATCGGCAACGTGATCCAGAGCACGACCGACACCGTCTACATGGCACGGCACGTCGCGCTCAAGAGCGGCTGCCGCATCGAGGTCCCCGCGCTGACGGTGAACCGTCTCTGCGGCTCGGGCTTCCAGGCGATGATCAACGGCGCGCACGAGCTCCTCGTCGGCGACGCGCAGGTGGCGCTGGTGGGCGGCGGCGAGAGCATGAGCGGCGTGCCGCACGCGGCGCGCGGGCTGCGCTGGGGCGTGGGCTACGGCCAGGCGCCGGCGCTCGAGGATCTCCTCTTCGAGGGGCTGACCGACTCGTACTGTCGCACGCCGATGGGGATCACGGCCGAGAACCTCGAGGCGCAGTACGGCATCGGACGCGAGGCCGCCGACGACTTCGCGCTCCGCTCGCAGCAGCTGGCGAAGGCGGCGTGGGAGAGCGGCATCATGCACCACGAGATCGTCCCGGTGCCGGTGCGCAACCGCAAGACGAAGCAGGAGGAGCTCTTCGCGCGCGACGAGCACATGCGCCCCGACTCGACGCGCGAGACGCTCGCGAAGCTGAAGCCGGTCTTCAAGGCCGACGGCGTGGTGACCGCCGGCAACGCGAGCGGGATCAACGACGGCGCCGGGGCGATGATCCTCACCACGGCGGCGTGGGCACGCGAGCGCGGGCTGCAACCGCTGGCGCGCCTCGTGAGCTGGGGCGTGGCGGGCGTCGAGCCGCGCATCATGGGGATCGGGCCGGTGCCGGCGGCGCGCGCCGCGCTCGCGAAGGCGCGGATGACACTCGACCAGATGGACCTCATCGACGTGAACGAGGCGTTCGCCACGCAGGCGCTGGCGGTTGAGCGCGAGCTCGGCATCCCGCGCGACAAGTTCAACGTGCACGGTGGCGCGATCGCGATCGGCCATCCGCTCGGCGCGAGCGGGGCGCGCATCACCGCGCACCTCGTGCACGCGCTGCGGACGATGGACCGGCGGTTCGCGCTCGGCGCCGCCTGCATCGGCGGCGGACAGGGGATCGCGGTGGTGCTGGAGCGCCTCGGGTGAGCCGGATGCGCACCCGCATCGCGCGCATGGCGGCGACGCTGGCGGGCGGCGCGCTCGCGATCGGCGCGGCGGTCGCGCCGCTCGCCGCGCAGCGCCGCGACTCGGTGGTCTCGCCCACCGGGCCGTGGCCGATCAAGACACGCGAGCACGTCGACCTCTGGCTGCACGGCTACGCGCTGCTCGGCGAGGACACGGCGACGGTGCCGCTCTTCCGCACCGGGTATCGCGATTCGCTGATCGTGCTTCGCAACCAGCGTGGCACCTTCACGGCGCTCGATTCCGCGCGCAGCGTGCTGCAGGCGGGGCTCGTGAAGACGCCCGCGCTCGAGCAGGGGCAGTTCTACGCGCTCCACTTCGGGACGCTCGAGGAGGCGCGCCAGGTGCTCACGCTCACCGAGCAGGCCAGGGGCGTGCCCCAGCGCGCCTCGTCGCGCGAGGGGGCTGCGATGGTGGCGCTTGGTGCCACCTACTTCCCGACGCCCGAGGCGCTGGCGTGGGGGACGCGCTTCACGGGCGCGCTGGTCGACGAGTCGGCGCGCTTCTTCCGCGGTGCATGGCTCGACGCGCAGCGGGCGCGCACGCCGACGCTCGCGCGCATCGATTCGCTGTGGCGCACGCGATGGTTCCCCGCGCTGCGCCCCTTCCTGCGCGGCACGCAGCAGCGCTACGGCGAGATCCTGCTGTCACCGGTGGTGGAGGGCGAGGGGCGGACCATCGTGCTGGATCCGCAGAAGGGGCCGACGGTGGTGGTCGGCTATCCCGATTCGCCGGCGCGGGCCGAGGAGGCGCTGTATGCGATCGCGCACGAAGCGGCGGGGACGCTCGCGGCGCGGGCGGTGACCGAGAACATCACGCCACGGCAGGCGACGGCGGGACTGGGAGCGCGATTGCAGTCGCCGGCGGCAGTGCGGGCCGGCTACCTGCTGCTGCAGAAGGCGTTGCCCGGTGAGGCGGAGGGGTATGCCCGCTTCTACCTGCGGCTGATGCGCAAGCCGGTGCCGGCGAGCGGCGCCGGGGCGGCGCTGGTGGCGGCGACACCATTGCCGGCCGACATCGTAGAGTCGATGACCTCGTTGCTGAACTCGTACTTCGAAGGAATCTGACCGTGCCCGACGACGCGCCGACGCCCGCTCCGCGCCCGCCCGCGCCCGCCGGCGCCCCGCTCGACCGCGCGGCGGTGGAGCGGGTGCTCGCGCGCGCCGCCGAGCTGCAGGTGCAGGCCACGGCCGGCGACGCGACCGATGCGATCAGCGAGGCGCAGCTGCTCGAGATCGGGCGCGAGGTGGGGATCGCGCCGACCGCGCTCCGGCAGGCGCTGGCCGAGGAGCGGACGCGCGTCACGCTGGCGCCCGAGAGCGGCCTCGCGGCGCGCGTGGCGGGGCCGGCGCTGGTGAGCGCGTCGCGTGTGATCCCGCTCGCCCCCGCGGTCGTGCTGGCGACGCTCGAGCGCTGGCTGCGCGAGGACTACGACCTGCGCGAGAAGCGTCGCTACGAGGGGCGTCGCACGTGGGAGCACCGGGCCAACGGCCGCGCGCGGCTGTCGAAGGCACTCAAGGGGAACGCGGCCGCGCATGCGGTCGCGAACGCGAGCGAGGTGGGCGTCACCGTCACGGCGCTCGGTGACGGCCGGAGCGCGGTGCGCTTCGACTGCGACGTGCGCGGCGCGCGACAGGGGCGCATCGCGGGTGGGCTCGCCCTGGCGGGTGGCGGCGTGACGACGTCGGCGATCGTGCTCGGCGTCGGGACGATCGTGGCGTCGGCGCCGTTCATGGTGCTGGTGGCGGCGGCGGCGGCGCTCCCGCTGCTCGGCATGGGGCT
>JALOPO010000105.1 GCA_025453855.1 Gemmatimonadaceae bacterium | reverse complement strand
CGTCGTAGCGCGGCGCGGTCCACGGGGCGATCGCGCCATCGCGCAGCGAGCGGTCGGGGTAGGGGACGACGAGCGACTCGTCGTACTCCAGCGTGGCGCCGAAGCCGTTGCAGGTCGGGCAGGCCCCGCGCGGCGAATTGAAGCTGAAGAGCTGCGGTGTGGGCGTGGGGACGACGGTGCCGTCGTCGGGGCACTGGAAGCGCTCGGTGAAGGCGAGCCGCGTGCGCGGCGGGCGCCCGGCGGGGAGCGACACCGCGCTGTCGAGGAGGATCGCGCACTCGCCGTCACCCTCGCGGAAGGCGAGCGACACCGCATCGGCGATGCGTCCCGCAACGCCCTCCTCCACGCGCAGCCGGTCGACGACGACGTCGAGACGATGTGCGCCGCCCACGTCGCGCTGCTCCTCGACGAGCGTGTCGACGTGCACCACGACGCCGTCCAGCGCCACGCGCACGAAGCCCTTGGCGCGGAGCGCGTCGGCGAGATCCTGCGCCGTGAGCGAGGCCGCGTGCGGGAGCGGGAAGGTGACCTGGAAGCGCGTGCCATCGGGGAGCGTCGCGAGCTGGTCGGTGACCGACTGCGGCGTGTCGGGACGCAGCTCGCGCCCGCAGACCGGGCAGAGCGTGCGCCCGATGCGCGCCCAGAGGAGGCGGAGGTAGTCGTAGACCTCCGTGGCCGTGCCGACCGTGGAGCGGCTCGAGCGCGTGGGGTTGGACTGCTCGATGGCCACCGCCGGCGAGAGGCCGTCGATGCGATCGACGCGCGGCTTCTCCATGCGCTCGAGGAACTGGCGCACGTAGGCCGACAGCGATTCCACGTAGCGGCGCTGTCCTTCGGCGTAGATGGTGTCGAAGGCGAGCGACGACTTGCCGGAGCCGGACGGTCCCGTGATGACGGTGACCGCACGTCGCGGGATGTCGAGGTCGATCCCCTTGAGGTTGTGCTGCCGTGCCCCGCGGATGGCGATGCGATCGATCACGCGCGAAAGCTAGCGGCGGGGCCCAGCCGGGCCGTCCGGCGGGGACGACGCATGCCCGTCGGCGCGCGTCGCGCCCGTCGGTGTCGCATGCCGCGTGCTGGTGACACCGGTGGGGGCGGGCTAGCGTTCGCCTCGCGATGACCGCCCCACCGCTCCCGCCCGACGACGATGTCGTCACGCCCGTGCTCGACCGCCGACTGGTGGGACGGCTCGCGCGCTACGTGCGGCCGTACGCCGGGCTGGCGGCGGGGGCGGTGGCCTGCCTCGCGCTCGAGGGGGCGCTGCAGCTGGTGGGGCCGTGGCTCACCCAGCGCGTGATCGACGAGGCGCTCCCGGCGCGCGACCTGGCCTTCGTGCGCACCGCCGCGCTCCTCTTCGCGAGCTCGCTCGTGCTGCAGTTCGCCTGCTCGTGGGGCGAGACGATGCTCACCGGGCTGCTCGGCCAGAACGTGATGCGCGACCTGCGCACCGAGCTCTTCGCGCGGTTGCAGTCGCTGAGCGTGAGCTACTTCGACCGGCACCCGGCGGGGCGGCTCATCACGCGCGTGACGAGCGACGTGGAGTCGCTCAACGAGCTGTTCACGGCCGGCGTGGTGGCGGGCCTCGGCGACCTCTTCGCGCTGCTCGCGATCGCCGTCATGATGTGGGTCACCGACTGGCGCCTGGCGCTCGCCGCCTTCGCCGTGGTGCCGTTCGTCTGGCTGGTGAGCCGGGTCTTCCAGGCGAAGGTGCGCGTCGCCTACCGCGAGATCCGCGGGCGCGTGGCGCGCATCAACGGCTACCTGCAGGAGCGCATCACCGGACTGCGCATCGTGCAGCTCTTCGGGCGCGAGGCGCACGAACGCGCCCGCTTCGGGGGGCTGAACCGCGAGCATCTCGATGCCAACCTGCGGAGCATCACCTACTACGCGCTCTACTTCCCGGCCATCGAGGTGCTCACCACGGTGGCGCTCGCGTCGCTGATCGTGGCCGCGGCCGGCCGCACCGAGGCGGGGACGCTCACCGTCGGGACGGTGGCCGCCTTCCTGCAGCTCGTGCGCCGCTTCTTCCAGCCGCTGCAGGACCTGAGCGACAAGTTCAACACGCTGCAGCAGGCGATGGCGGCGAGCGAGCGGATCTTCACGCTCCTCGACACGCGCCCCACGGTGGTGGGCGGCACCGGCACGCTCCCGGCGCGCGACGATGGGCGGCGCGGCGTGACGGTGACGTTCGACGACGTCTGGTTCGCCTACGATGCGCTCCCGCCCGCCGACGGCGCGCCCGCCGCACCCCGCGCCGCCGATGCGCCGCCGCCGCACTGGATCCTCAAGGGGATCTCGTTCACGGTGCGCCCGGGCGAGACGCTCGCGCTCGTCGGGCACACCGGCGCGGGGAAGAGCACCATCGTCGCGCTCCTGCTCCGCTACTACGACGTGCAGCGCGGCCGGATCCTCGTCGACGGCGTCGACATCCGCACGCTCTCGCTCGACGCGCTGCGCGCGCGCATCGGCTTCGTGCAGCAGGACATCTTCCTCTTCGCCGGCGACGTGGCGCAGAACATCCGCCTCTCGAGCGGCATCGACGACACGACGATGCAGCGCGCCGCGGCGCGCGTGGGCGCGGACCGGATCGTGGCGCGGCTCCCGCGCGGCTGGGCGCAGGAGCTCGGCGAGCGTGGCGCGTCGCTCTCGGTGGGCGAGCGCCAGCTCCTGAGCTTCGCGCGCGCGCTCGCCAGCGACCCGGACCTCCTCCTGCTGGACGAGGCCACGAGTGCGGTCGACAGCGAGCGCGAGGCCGAGATCCAGGGGGCGCTGGCGACGCTCATGGCGGGGCGCACCACGATCGCCGTCGCGCACCGGCTGAGCACCATCGTCGAAGCCCACGAGATCCTCGTCATGCATCACGGCGTGGTGGCGGAGCGCGGCACGCACGCGGCGCTCCTGGCCCGTCGCGGGATCTACGAGCGGCTCTGGCGTCTGCAGGTCGGCGAGGGCGACATGACGACCGACACCGCACCCCCGTCACCCCCGCCGAACGCGCTTGCCGGGTCACCGGGCGGGGCCTAGGTTCCGGCGATTCATGTCGCACTCGACCGTGACGCGGCGGTCCCGCCCCGGGGCCTCGGCGCGCCCCCACGCCCCATCCCGCCGACGCCCTGCCGCATGCAGCTGACGCACGCGGCGAACACGCACGTCGGCATGGTGCGTTCCGGCAACGAGGACGCGTTGCATGCCGAGGCCGACGCGGTGCGCGGCCTGTACATGGTCGCCGACGGCATGGGCGGGCACGCGGCGGGCGAGGTGGCGAGCGCCATGGCGATCGAGCTGATCATCGGCTCGCTCCGGCGCGCCGCCGCGCAGCCGATCCACGACCTCGGCGCGGTGCTCACCGAGGCGGTGCGCGAGGCCAATCGCGCGATCTACCAGCGCACGCTCGAGGAGACCGACAAGCAGGGGATGGGGACGACCGCGACCGCGCTCGTCGTCGGCCAGGGCGAGTGGATCATCGGGCACGTCGGCGACAGCCGCGTCTACCTGCTGCGCGACGGCACCCTCACGCAACTCACGCGTGATCACAGCTACGTGCAGGAACAGGTCGACGCGGGCTACCTCACGCCCGAGCAGGCCAAGTACCACCCGTTCAGCAACGTCATCACGCGCTGCGTGGGCGTGGCACAGGACGTCGTCCCCGACGTGCTCCGCGGCGACCTGCAGGCCGGCGACACCTTCCTGCTCGCCACCGACGGCCTCACCGGGATGGTCGACGATCCGGTGCTGCAGCGCATCCTGCTGCAGCGCCCGAGTCCCGGGCCGATGGTCGATTCGCTGATCCGCGAGGCGAACCGCGCCGGCGGCGTCGACAACGTCTCGGCCGTGATCGTGAAGATCATCGCGCCATGACCGGGCCGGGCCCCGCCGCCGACACCCCGGGCGAGGGCGCACCGCCGACCACCGGCGAGCTGGCCACGCTCTACCTCGGCAACATCCTCTACGCGATCGAGCTGGCGGCGATCGCCCTCGCCGAGCAGGGCAAGCCCGAGGACGCGGCCTTCTATCGCGCACTCGGCCGCGAGCTCGCCGAGTCGCACGCGCGCGGTCGCCCGCAGGGCTGACGTCGCGCGCCGCGGCGTGCGATCAGGGGGCGGTCGGTCGCGGCTGCGTGGAGGCGGGGCCGAACGGCGACATGCGGCGGAAGGTCGATTCCTGCGCCCGCGCGGTGCGCGACTCCACGATGCGCCGGATCGAGTCGCGCCGACGTGACTCGCGCATGATCGCGATGCGGCCGATCGAGTCGCGCCAGATGCTGTCGCGCCGCAGCGAATCGAGACGGCGCGCGCTGGTGCGTGGCGTCTCGATCGCGGCCGAGAGCGGGATCGCGCTGCGCATGCTGTCGGTGAGCGGCCCGCCGCGGCGCTCGAGGGGGCCGCGCGCCGTGTCGCGCGCGGGCTGGCTCGCCATGCGCGACGTCGGCACCGGGAGCGCCGAGCGCGCGTCGGGCTCCGCGCCCATGGCGGCGGCCGATGCGGCGCCGCCGGTGAACTCGTCGCCGCGCACACGGTAGCTCGCCACCACGCCATCGTCGAAGGTGTACTCGTCGTCGCCGCCCGGGCCGCTGCCGCGGATCACGTAGCGACCTCCGACGTTGCGGTACCATCGCACCATCGTCCATCGCCCCGCGCGCCGCACCGGTTCGGCGGGGCAGGCGGTCGCCGACTCCGTGATGCGCGTGCGTTCCGACGCCTCGAGCGAGTCGCGCCAGCTGCGCACGTCGCTCAGGAAGCGCTCCACCGAGCAGGCGTCGATCCCCACCAGCGTGTCGCCGCGTTCGGTGCGCGCGCGGATGAGCTCCCGCAGGAGCCCCACGCGATCGGAGCCCGACGCCTCGCCGAGCGCGCCGCAGGCGGACAGGCTCGCGAGGAGGGCGAGCGGCAGCCATCGGACGCGTCGCGGCATGGCGGTCATGGGGCGAGGAGCGGGAGGTCGGCGTCGAGGCGTGCGCGCAGCGTGGCGACGTCGGCGGTGACCACCGGCCAGAGCCGCTCGGGCGAGATCGGCACGCGACGCACCGCGAAGACACGCAGCCATCGGGCCGAGCGATAGAGCTGGTCGCTGAGCGCGGGGAGGTCGAGTGCACCGGCGAGGCCGGCGCTGGTGAGGTGCTCCACGCTCCCGTCGCGGCGCACGACCGGGAGGTCGACGCCGAGCATCTGCGTCTTGGCGGGATAGTCGAGGAGGATCTCGCCGGCGCCGAGGCCGAGCTCGCGCGCGAGGCGATCCTCGACGCGCACCACGAGCGCGCGATCGGCGGCGATCCACTCGGCCGTGCCGTCGCCGAGCGCGGCCGCGGGCCACTGCGCGAGGCGCTTGTAGAGGCGACGCTCGCGCAGCGCGGCGAGGAGCGGTGGGCGCGCGGGGAGGAGCGCGTGGAGCAGCCCCTCGTCGGTCCAGTCGGCGAGGCCGTCGGCGCCGAGTACCGCGTCGGCGAGCGCGTCGTCGACGAGGCGCTTGTACATCGCGGTCGCGCTGCGGACGCCGTGGTGCCAGTAGATGTTGCGGTACATCTGGTACTTGGCGAAGAGCAGCGACTCGAGCGCGCTGAGCCCCTTCTCGAGGATGCCGATGCGGGGGCGCCCCGAGGCCGGGTCGGGGACGACGACGATCGTCTCGAGGAGTCGATCGACGTCGATCTGCCCGTACGGCACGCCGCACATCATCGCGTCGCGTCGCAGGTAGTCGATCTTGTCGAGATCGATCGAGCCGGAGACGAGCCCCTGCAGCGGGCCGTGGTCCTCGCCGTGCATGAGGGCGAGGACGCGCTGCGGGGCGTCGGCGCCGAACGCATCGACGAGGACATCGGCCACGGGCCCGGTGACGATGCGCGGTCGCGCCGCACTCTCGTGCTGCAGCGCGCCGATCTCCTCGAGCGCGTGCGAGAACGGGTAGTGGCCGATGTCGTGCAGGAGCATCGCGGCGGCGGTGAGGTCGCATTCGCGATGCGGCACGTTCTCGAGCGCACCGCGATCGGCGAGTGCCGCGATGGTGCGTCGCGCGAGGTGGTGCGCGCCGAGCGCGTGCTCGAAGCGCGAGTGTGTGGCGCCGGGATAGACGAGGAAGGCGTCGTGTCGACGAGGCGCAGCGTGACCGGATCGAGCCGGATGTTGTTCCAGAGCGGATCGCGGATGACCTTCACGTGCCCCTCGGTCGGCGTGCAGCGAACGTACTGTTGCTCCGGCGGGCCAGGCACGGGGACGACCCGGTTGCCGTGGCGTGGCGCTCCATCGGCGCGTCGCGACTGATTGGGGAGCGGAACAACGAAACGCAGAGGGCGCGAAGGCAACAGAAAGAAGGGACTGCATTGCCGTGCTCACGGATGCGCGTCGCGTGCCGTCCTTTCCGTTGCCTTTGCGCCCTTTGCGTTTCGTTGTTCCGCAAGCAAGCTGACTCGGCGAGGCAACCAGCGCAGCATGCTCCAGGCCGCCGCTGCGCCGACTGTGCTCCCGCGTGTCGCGCCAAGCGTACCGTCAGCCGCGCGGGCCGGCGGCGAGGACGGCGGGGCTCACCTTGTCGCCGAACTTGGCGATGTTGTCGCGGAACATGCCGGCGAGCCTGGCGGCCTGCG
>JALOPO010000104.1 GCA_025453855.1 Gemmatimonadaceae bacterium | reverse complement strand
GCGACGTCGCTCGGGCCGACGATCCCGAGGTCGCCGTGCACGCTCTCCACCGGGTGCAGGAACATCGCCGGCGTGCCGGTGGAGGTCATCGTGGCGGCGATCTTGCGCCCGATGAGCCCCGACTTGCCGACGCCGGCGACGATCACCCGCCCGCGCGACTCCGCGATGAGGAGCACCGCACGCGCGAACGCTTCGCCCAGGCGCGACTCCGCCTGGGCGAGCGCCTCGCGCTCGAGGCGCAGCACACGCGTTCCGGTGGCCACGAGCGCGTCGGTCGTCACGACGCGGGCACTCCCGACGCCTCGGCGTCGGCCACGTACTGCGCCACCAGGTTGTCCCACTCGCCACTCGCGCGCAGCACGAGCTCCACGAACTCGCGCACTGCCCCGTCGCCGCCGCGACGCGCGAGCTGCACCTTCGCCAGCGCTTTCACCTCGGGCGCGGCATTGGCCGGCGCCACCGGCCACCCCACGCGCTTGAGCACCGGGATGTCGGCCAGGTCGTCGCCCACGAACGCCACCTGCTCGAGCGGGATGCCGAGCGCGGAGGTGAGCTCCTGCAGCGCGACGACCTTGGGGATGCTGCGGCTGTTGTAGACGTACTTCACGCCCAGCTCCTCCGCGCGCATCGCGGTGGCCACCGACTCGCGCGCCGAGACGAACGCGACCTCGATCCCGGCGCGCTGGAGCATCTTGATGCCCAGGCCATCGGCGATGTCGAAGCGCTTGAGCTCCACCGCCGCCCCCTCGGGCGTGGCGACGCGCCCGATGTAGACGCCGTTGTCGGTGAGCGTCCCGTCCACGTCGAGGCAGACGAGCGCGATGTTGCGAGCCTGGTCCTGGGAGATCATGCGCGGAGGTGGTGCCAGAGAGTGACGGCGCGCTCCACGAGCGCCGGGAAGTCCTGCAGCGGAACCATGTTCGGCCCGTCGCTCGGCGCCTGCGCCGGATCCGGGTGCGTCTCGATGAACAGCCCCTGCGCACCGGCGGCGATCGACGCGAGCAGGAGCGGCGGGATGAACTCGCGCAGCCCGCCGCTCGCCCCGCCATCGCCCCGCCCCGGCTGCTGCACGCTGTGCGTGGCATCGTGGATCACCGGTGTCCCGGTGAGCTCGCGCAGCCGCGCGAAGTTGCGCATGTCGACCACCAGGTCGCCGTAGCCGAAGAAGGTCCCGCGTTCGGTACAGGCGACCTCCGGCGACGTTCCCGCCGGTGCGGCCGCCCTCACCTTCGCCACCGCGCCGCGCATCCCGTCGGGCTGCAGCCACTGTCCCTTCTTGATGTTGACGGCGCGGCCGGTCGCGCCCGCCGCCTCGAGCAGGTCGGTCTGCCGGCAGAGGAAGGCCGGGATCTGCAGCACGTCGCAGAGCTCCGCCGCGGGCGCGCACTGCTCTGGGAGGTGTACGTCCGTGAGGACGCGCAGCCCGGTCTCGCGCTTGACCGTCGCCAGCTTCGCGAGCCCCGCCTCGAGCCCCGGGCCGCGCGTGGCGCCCGGATTCGAGCGGTTCGCCTTGTCGAAGCTCGCCTTGTAGATGACCCCACCCGGCACGTGCTCCGCGATCCGCGCGAGCGTCTCGGCGACACGCAGGTTGAGCGCGTCGTCCTCAAGCTGGCACGGCCCGGCGATGAGGAAGAGCCGATCGGCCGGGAAGGCGGTCACGGTGCTCAATCGCCGCTCGTCACCGGCGTCTGCGCACCATCCGCCCCCTTGGCGGCGTGCTCGCGCACCGCCGCGCCGATGAAGCCGCGGAAGAGCGGATGCGGCGTCGTGGGGCGCGACTGGAGCTCGGGATGGAACTGGCAGCCGACGAACCACGGATGGTCGGCGAGCTCCACGATCTCGACCAGCGAGCCGTCGGGCGAGAGCCCCGACATGAGCAGTCCCTTGTCGGTGAACGCGTCGCGATACTGGTTCGCGACCTCGTAGCGATGGCGGTGCCGCTCGACCACCTCGTGCGTACCGTACGCGGTGGCGGCGCGCGTCCCCGCCTGCAGCACGCACGGGTACGCGCCGAGGCGCATCGTCCCGCCCATGTCGGTCACGCCCTGCTGCGACTCCATGAGCGCCACGACCTTGTGCTGGCAGTCGGGGGCGAACTCCTGGCTGTGCGAGTGGTCGAGCCCCGCCACGTGGCGCGCGAACTCGATGATCGCCACCTGCATGCCGAGGCAGATGCCGAAGAACGGCATGCGCAGCTCGCGCGCGGCGCGGATCGCCTCGACCATCCCCTCCACCCCGCGCACGCCGAAGCCGCCCGGGACGAGGAGGCCGTCGAAGCCGGAGAGGATCGCGCGCGCCGTGTCGGGATCGGTGAAGCGGTCGCTCGAGAGCCAGCCGATGTCGACGCCGACGTTGTGCGCGATGCCGCCGTGGATGAGCGCCTCCTGCACGCTCTTGTAGCTGTCCACGAAGTCGGTGTACTTGCCGACGACCGCGATGCGCACGCGGCCCGCCGGTCGCACGATGCGCGTGACGAGCTCGCGCCACTCCCCGAGGTTCGGGTCGCCGGCGGCGAGGCCGAGGCGCGTCAGGACGCGCGCATCGAAGCCCTGCTCGTGGAAGAGGAGCGGGATCTCGTAGATCGTCGGCACGTCGCGGCTCTCGATCACGTTGCCGAAGTCCACGTTGCAGAAGAGCGCGATCTTGCGCTTCACATCCTCGGCCAGCGGGCGCTCGGTGCGGCAGATGAGGAAGTCGGGCTGGATCCCGATCTGCATCAGCTCGCGCACCGAGTGCTGCGTGGGCTTGGTCTTCACCTCGCCCGCGGCGGCGATGTACGGCACGAGCGTGAGGTGCACGAACATCGCGTTCGCCTTCCCCACCTCGACGCGGAACTGGCGGATCGCCTCGAGGAACGGGAGCGACTCGATGTCGCCGACCGTGCCGCCGATCTCCACCAGCACGACGTCGTTGTCCGGGGCGATGCGCTTGATCGCCGCCTTGATCTCGTCGGTGATGTGCGGGATCACCTGCACGGTGGAGCCGAGGTACTCGCCGCGCCGCTCCTTGGTGATCACGTTCGAGTAGATGCGCCCCGTCGTGACGTTGTTCGACTGCGTGAGCTGGCGGTCGAGGAAGCGCTCGTAGTGACCGAGATCGAGGTCGGTCTCGGCGCCGTCCTTGGTGACGAAGACCTCGCCGTGCTGGAACGGCGACATCGTCCCCGGATCGACGTTCAGGTACGGATCGAACTTGAGCATCGTCACGCGCAACCCGCGCGAGACGAGCAGCCGCCCGAGCGAGGCCGCGGCGATCCCCTTGCCGAGCGACGAGACCACGCCGCCGGTGACGAAGATGTACTTGGTGGGCTGCGCCACCTGGGTGGGGGAGGTCATGCGGGACTCGGGACGGCGGTGAATGAGGCCCACGCGTCGTTCGCGCGAAGGAGGTCGGCCTCGGTATCGATGCCGCCGAAGAACGGCGGCGGTGCGTCGGCCACGCCGATGGCAAGGCCGGCGGCGAGCGGGCGGAGCTGCTCGAGGCGCTCCACGAGCTCGAGCGGATGCGGCGGGAGCGCGACCCACCGGCGGAGCGCCTCGACGCGATAGACGTAGACGCCGAGATGCTGCCGCACGAGCGGGCGGCGCAGCGCGGCGTCACTGGCGTCGCGCAGGTACGGGATCGGCGCGCGCGAGAAGTAGAGCGCGCGGCCGGCATCGTCGGTGACGACCTTCACGACGTCGGGCGAGGCGAGCGCCGCCTCGGCCCCGGGCACCGCCACGGTCCCGATCGAGGCCCGTCGGTCACGCACGATCGCGATCGCCCCCGCGAGTGCCGCCTCGTCCACGAACGGCTCGTCGCCCTGCACGTTGAGCACGATCGCGTCATCCTCCAGGCCGACGGCGGCGGCGACCTCGGCCACGCGGTCGGTGCCGGAGGGGTGATCGGCGCGCGTGAGCACGGCCTCACCACCGTTGTCCTGCACGATGTCCGCGATCTCGCGATCGTCGGTGGCGACGACGATCCGATCGGCGACACCGCACGCCGCCACGCGCTCGTGGACCCGGAGCACGAGCGGGCGCCCGCCGAGGAGGCGCAGCGGCTTGTCCGGGAGTCGCGTCGCGCCGCGTCGGGCCGGGATCACCGCCAGCACGCTCATCGGGAGACCTCGGCGTCGCGCCCGTTGGCAAGAATCATTCCAACAAACGTAGGCGGTGGGGGCCACGAGGCAATGGCACTGCCCCCGATTGCGCCGCCGCTCGCCGCGATGCAGCGGCGCCACAGCGGTGGCCGCTCGTGGGGGCGCCCCTGCTCACCCGCCGAGCGTCGGCACCACGCCGTACGACTCGTCCCAGGCCGCCAGCGCGCCGAACCAGCGCATCTTCGCCTGCTCGATCGCCGTCACGGCTGCGCCGAGCCGGGCGTCACCGTCCCCCCCGATCGCGACCCACGGCAGACCGAGCCGCTCGAGATGCGTGCGCAGCCGCTCCGAGAACCAGCGCCGGAACTCGTAGGCACCGAAGCGGCGCGTGCCGTCGTCGTGCCACGCCACGTCGGGCTCGAGCAGGAGGTAGAGGTCGGCTCGCGAATGCCGCTGGATCCGCCAGAGCGCCTCGGGGACGACGACCCGTGCGACCTCGGTCCACACGGCGGTCGTGACCTGTTCGGTGTCGGCGATCACCAGCCCGCGGGCCGAGGCCTGCGCATCGGCGACGAGGAGCGACTGGGCACGCGCCACGCGCACCGCATCCTCGGCCGTCCACGCCGTGGCTTCGGGGGCACGATCGTCCTCCCAGGGCGCCTCCTGCCACGCGCCCACCGTGGTGTAGTTGCGCCCCCACTCCGGTACCCAGCCGGTGCGGTAGTGCGCCGCGAGCCGCGCGGCGAGCGTCGTCTTGCCGACGCTCTCGCCGCCGACCAGCGCCACGGTCCGCGTGAAGTGCCCACGCACCGGCGCCGGGAGGAGCTCCCACGCGGCCCACGGGTCGCGCCGGATGCGTGTCGCCGACACGGGGTGCTTCGTGCGCGAGGGATCGAAGGGGACGTGCGTGGCGCCCACGTGCGCGGCGAGTTCATCGCCATACGCCTCGGAGCTGGCGACGTGCGTGACATGTGGCGCAAGGCGCGCGAGCGCGGCGGTCCACTGCGGCCAGAAGTCGGCGGCGTGCGCGGGCGACGTGGGGAGCTGCTCGCTGGCCACCACCACGCGCGCGAACGGCGCGCAGCGCACCAGCCAGTCGACGCGCAGCTCGGGCGAGATCGGGTCGTCCCAGCGCGGCCCGAGGACGACGGTCACCACGCCGTCGTCGCCGGCGACGGTGCGCGCATGCTCGATGAGTGCGACGTGCCCCACGTGCAACGGGAGGAACTTTCCCACCACCAGCACGTGCGGTCGCGTCATGCGGGCACGCCCCGCCGCGCATCGGCGAGCGCGAGGAAGTTGCGCAGCAGGCGACGCCCGTCCTGCGTGAGCACCGACTCGGGGTGGAACTGCACCCCCCACACCGGATGCTCGCGATGGCGAACGGCGTGGATCTCCTCGGCATCGTCGTCGGCGCGCGCGGTCACCTCGAGCACGCCGGGGATCGTGGCCGGTTCGATCACCAGCGAGTGGTAGCGCATCACCTCGAGCGGCTGCGGCATCCCCGCGAACAGGTCGGTACCATCGTGCACCAGGCGCGAGGTCTTGCCGTGCATGATGCGCCCGGCGCGCACCACGCGCCCGCCGTACGCCTCGCCGATCGCCTGGTGGCCGAGACAGACGCCGAGGATCGGGATCTCAGCTCCCCAGCGCTGCAGCACCGGCACCGTGATCCCCGCCTCGCGCGGCGTGCACGGCCCGGGCGAGAGCACGATCGCCCGCGGCGCCATCGCCCCGACCTCCTCCACGCCGATCGCGTCGTTCCGCACCACCGTCGGTGCCGCACCCAGCTCGCCGAGGTACTGGACGAGGTTGTACGTGAACGAGTCGTAGTTGTCGATGACGAGGATCATGCGGCGCCGCGGGTGTCGGTGTCCGGCGCAAGCTAACGAGTCCGCCATGTCGGGGGATCCGCAATCACCCACGTCGGCATGTGTGCGCGGTTGCTCCGGGGTCGTCGGGAACCACGTCAGCACGGAGACGCGGCGAATTACCGGAGAATGGAGCAACGGACTGGCATGGCCGTCAGGTGGCCACCGTCGTCGTACGGACGAGGCCTCCGTTCTCTGCCCTCCTCCGAGCCTCCGCGATGACGCGGTTGCGTCGCGCGACCTGCGCCAGGTGGTGCGAGCCGGTCACCCGCGCGGGTGGAACTGCCGGTGCACGTGCTGCAGGTACGTGCGATCGATATGCGTGTAGAGCTGCGTGGTGCCGATGTCGGCATGGCCGAGCATCTCCTGCACCGCGCGGAGGTCGGCCCCGCCCTCGAGGAGGTGCGTCGCGAAGGAGTGGCGCAGCGTGTGCGGCGTCACGTGCAGCGCGATCCCCGCCGCCTCGACGTACTTGCGGAGGATCTTCCACGCTCCCATGCGCGTGAGCGGCGTGCCGCGCGCGTTCACGAAGAGCGTGCCGTGCGGTTCGCGCACGAGCCGCGGCCGCAGCTCCCGCAGGTAGACCGCGACCGCCGTCACCGCGCTGCGGCCGAGCGGCACGAGCCGCTCCTTGTTCCCCTTGCCGATCACGCGCACCAGCCGCTCGTCCACGTGCACGTCGCCGAGACCGAGCGTGATCCACTCGCTCACGCGCAGCCCCGCGCCGTACGCCACCTCCAGGAGCGCGCGATCGCGGAAGGCGAGCGGTTCGTCGAGCGTGATCGCGCCGATCAATCGCTCGACATCCGTGGGGGCGAGCACGTCGGGGAGCGTGCGCCACTTGCGCGGCGTCTCCAGCAGCTCGGCCGGGTCGGCCTGCGCGAGCTGCTCGGCGACGAGGAAGCGGTAGTAGCCGCGGAGCGCGCTCACCATGCGCGCGATGCTCGCCGGCGCGAGGCCCAGGTCGACGAGGTGGTGCACGAAGCCGCGCAGCTGCCGCGCATCCGCGCGCACCGGGTCGGCGACACGTTGCGTCGCCAGCCACTCGCCCAGCGAGGTCGCGGCCGTACGCCTCGATCGTGCGCGGTGACACCCCCTGTTCGAGCGTCAGCGTGTCGAGCCAGCGATCGACGTGCACGACCGGGTGCGCGGCGCGTGATGCAGTCATGGCGCGCCGCTCAGCGCTGCGCCGCGGACCGCCGGCGGCGCCACCACACGACGGCCACCACGAGCGCGACGATCACCGCCGCGACCAGCCCCACCGTGCGTGTCGCGTCGCCGATCAGCCGCTGCAGCGTCTCGAGGTCGCGGCCGAAGCGGAAGCCAAGCCACGCGATCGCGCCGTACCAGATCGCCGACGCGACGCCCATCACCACCGCCACC
>JALOPO010000103.1 GCA_025453855.1 Gemmatimonadaceae bacterium | reverse complement strand
CGCGCGACGTGCGGCTCGGCCAGGTCGCGCGGCGTGCGCAGCCGGCCGAGCGTCCACCACTCCTCGAGCGCGAGCTCCTGCCCGCGCACCAGCGCCAGGTCGAGGCGCTCGGCCACGAAGACGCACTCCGCATGCGCGCTCGGCACGAGCGGCTCGGCGCGGCGGTGATGCGTCGCGATGACGTCCACCGCCCCCTTGCCGAGCCCCCAGCGCAGCGCCGCGGCGCTGCCGAGCGGCTCGTGGAGCGCGCGCAGCATGCGCGTGACGAGCTGCGGCGAGAGCGCGAGGTCGCGGCGCAGCTCGGTGCGCAGCGTCCCGATGCGATCGAAGAGCACCAGCTTCCCCACGTCGTGGAGCAGGCCGATGGTGAACGCCTCGTCGGCGACGACGCCGAAGGCCGGGGCGAGCCCGCGCGCGAGCGGTGCGGTGCGCACCATGTGCTCCCACACCTGGCGCACCATCGCGTCGAACGCCGCGCCGGGGCGGCAGAGCATCCCCTCGACCATGCTCGCCAGCACCACGCTGCGCAGCCCCTGCGTCCCCACGCGACGGATGGCGTCGTTGAGCGAGGCCACCTGCGCGCCGCTGGCCGTGGCGTAGATGGCCGAGTTGGCGTGCCGCAGCAGCGCCTGCGCGAGCGACGGATCCTGCTCCACGAGCCGCACGAGGTCGGGGATGGGCACGTCGGGGCGACGCATCATGTCGAGCGCGCGCTGGGCCGCCGCGGGGGGCTGCCGCACCGTCTTCTCGCCGCTCCTGGCGAGCCGCTCGAACAGGGCCGGCGCATCCCCGCGCTTGTCGGCGGCGTCGAACGACTGCTCGAGCTCCGTGATCGCGGTGCGCAGGAGGCGACGCACGTCGGCGCCGGCTTCCACCTCGTCGCTGATGCTCGGGTCACCGAAGAGCGGCACGACGGGCGTGGGGCGCAGCGGCGCCGGTGTGGCGGGGGGCGCATCGGCCGCTGCCGCGGGCGCGGCGGCCGCGCTCGTGGCAGGGGTGGGCGTCTGCGTGCTCCAGCGCGAGAGAACCTTCGGCAGCATGGGTCGGCGCGTGGTCGGATGGTTCAGGCGACCCCGTGACCGCACGGGGGGCTCCGTACGGGAATGTCGGCTCGCCGCGCGGAACGCATGAGCACTCGCCCCCGCCGCTGCGCATGGCCGGGTGCCGGATCGCGGGGTAGCTTCTCCGCGTCGAGCCCGTGGCGGGCACACCCCCGGGATCGCCGGTGCCGCCACGCTGGCCGCTCCCGTGTCCATGGACTCCTCGCGCCCCCAGTCCCGCACCGCTGCCGCGGTCGCCGAATCCGTCGACTGGCACGCGGTCGCCGATGCGCTCGACGCCCACGTCGCCGTCGTTGCCGGTGACGGCCGGATCGTGGCCGTGAACGCGGCGTGGCGACGCTTCGCGGGCGACAACGACGATGCCGACGCCGGCGAGCCGGGGCGCAACTACCTCGACGTGTGCCGTACGTCGGCGAGCGCCGGGATCGTGGAGGCGGCGGCGGCGCTCGACGGCCTCTACGCCGTGCTGCGCGGTGAGCGCCCCGACTTCGAGTTCGAGTATCCCTGCCACTCGCCCACCGAGCAGCGCTGGTTCCTGATGCGCGTCGCCCCGCTCGCGGGATCGCCGCGACGCGCGGTGGTGAGCCACACCAACATCACCACGCGACGCCGCGCGCTGCTCGACGCCATCGCCGCGCGCGAGGCGGGCGAGCGCGCCGACGTGGTGCGGCGCGACGCCGCGCGCCTGGCGCAGATGGCCGAGGAGCATGCCAGCGAGCACACCGCGCACGCCTACGGCCTCGATCGCGACGCCGCGCGCCGCGCCACGCTCCTCGCGGAGCTCGAGCCCACCTACCTGGCGCTCCTCGACATGGCGGTGGAGCAGCGCGCCTATCGCGTGGAGTACGCGACCAGCGACCGCGTGCGCCAGCTCGCCGACGCGCTCGGTGCCGCGCGGGCGCGGGCGCGCGACGTGGTCGAGCTGCATCGCGCCGCGCTCCGCCATCGTGCCGGCGGGGCGGGCGAGCCGCGCGCCGAGGCCTATCTCGAGGAGGGGCGGCTGCTCCTGCTGCAGCTCATGGGGCAGGTGCTCACCTTCTACCGGGACCAGACGCTTGGCTGAGCGCGACGATCGCCTCGTCCCCCCAGTGGTGCTGCAGCTCTTCGTGACCGGGCAGACGCCGCGATCGCTGCGCGCGCTCGCGAACCTGCGCCGCATCTGCGACGCACGCCTGCCCGGGCGCTACGAGCTGCGGGTGGTCGACGTGCTGGAGCGCCCGCAGATGGCCGAGGAGGCGCGGGTGCTCGCCACGCCCACGCTCATCCGCCTGCAGCCGGCGCCGCCGCGGCGCGTGATCGGCGACCTTTCCGATGAACGCCGCGTCGTCGACGGCCTCGAACTCGACGGCGCCTCCGGCGCGTCCTTCTCCGTCTCCTGACCTCGTGACGTCCGACCGCGCCTCCGCGCCCGCACTCCTGCCCAAGCTCCCCACCGGGATCGCCGGCTTCGACTTCATCGCGCAGGGCGGCATTCCCGCCGGCCGGACGACGCTCGTGAGCGGCACCGCCGGGAGCGCGAAGACGGTGTTCGCCTCGCAGTTCCTGGCCGAGGGGGTGCGCCGGCATGGCGAGTCGGGCGTCTTCGTGACCTTCGAGGAGGCGGCCGACGACATCCGGCGCAACATGCGGTCGCTCCACTGGCCGATCGAGGCGTGGGAGCGCGAGGGGAAGTGGGCGTTCGTGGATGCGAGCCCGGTGGCCGGCGAGGACGGCCCGGTGGTCGGCGACTACGACCTGGGCGGGCTGCTGGCGCGCATCGAGAACGCGGTGCGCCGCACCGATGCGCGGCGCGTGAGCCTGGACAGCGTGGCGACGATCTTCGCGCGCTTCGCCGACCATGCCACGGTGCGCTCCGAGCTGCTCCGCATCACGCAGGCGCTGCGCGCGATGGGGGTGACGAGCCTCATCACCGCCGAGCGCTCGCACGAGTACGGCGAGATCGCGCGCTACGGCGTGGAGGAGTTCGTCACCGACAACGTCGTGATCCTGCGCAATGTGCTCGAGGACGAGCGCCGGCGCCGCACGATCGAGATCCTCAAGTTCCGCGGCGCGCCGCACGGCAAGGGCGAGTACCCGTTCACGATCGTCCCCGGCGACGGGCTGGTGGTGATCCCGCTCAGTGCCATCGAGCTGCAGCAGCACTCGAGCGACGTGCGCGTCTCGAGCGGCAACCGGGAGCTGGACCGGATGTGCGGCGGCGGCTTCTTCCGCGACTCGATCATCCTCGTCTCGGGTGCCACCGGCACCGGCAAGACGCTGATGACGGCCGAGTTCCTGAACGGTGGCGTGGCGGCGGGCGAGAAGTGCCTCGTCTTCGCCTTCGAGGAGAGCCGCGAGCAGCTGATGCGCAACGCGCGCGGCTGGGGCGTCGACTTCGCCGCCGCCGAGGCGGGGGGGCTGCTGCGGCTGAGCTGCGAGTATCCCGAGGTGATGGGGCTCGAGGATCACCTGATCCGCATGAAGACCGAGATCGAGGCCTTCGGCCCGCAGCGCGTGGCGGTCGACTCGCTCTCGGCGCTGGAACGCATCTCGAGCCCGCGCGGCTTCCGCGAGTTCGTGATCGGGCTCACGAGCTTCGTGAAGCACCGCCAGGTGGCGGGGCTCTTCACCTCCACCACCCCGTCGCTGCTCGGCGGCGACAGCGTCACCGACGCGCACATCTCGAGCATCACCGACAGCATCATCCTCCTCCGGTACGTGGAGATCTTCGGCGAGATGCGGCGCGGGGCGACGGTGCTCAAGATGCGCGGCTCGATGCACGAGAAGCAGATCCGCGAGTTCGCGATCGACGGCACGGGGATGCACATCGGCCGCGCCTTCAGCAACGTGCAGGGGATCCTCGCGGGGCGGCCGCGCCAGGTCTCGGCGTCGGAGCTGGACCGCCTCGGCACCCTCTTCGCGGACGAATGAGCGCGACCACCATGCCGGCGGGCGACGGGCGGCTGCGCGCGGCGGTGGACGCCGCCACCGAGCCGATGCTGGTCGTCGACGGCGGCGGCACCGTGCTGCACGCGAACGCCGCCGCCGCGCGCATCTTCGGGCGCGAGGCGCAGCGGCTGGCGGGGCTGCAGATCGGCGTGGCGGCCGGGCACAACGGCACCTCGGAGCTCGACATCGTGCGCCCCGACGGCGAGACGGCGATCGCCGAGCTGCGCATGCTCCCGGTGCCGTTCGAGGGGGCGGACGCCACGCTCCTCCTCGTGCGCGACGTGACGCGCACCAAGCGCGACCAGCAGGCGCTGCGCCTCTCGGCGGCGATGGTCGAGGGCGTGCTCGACGCGCTCGACGTGCCGACGGTGCTGGTCGGCGACGGCGGCGTGCTGCTGGCGGTGAACCGGCACTGGACGTCGGCGGCGTCCGCGCTCCTTGGCGATGGCACCGGCGGGCCTGGCACCTCGTGGCGCGACGCGGGCCCGCGCGTGCTCGGCCTCGCCGAAGGGGACGACGCGATCGTGCTCGCCGGCGTCGCCTCGGTGCTCGAGGGGGCGCACGCGCGCTTCGAGCATCACTACCACTCGGCGTACGACGGGCGCCCGCGCCGGCTGGTGGCGACCGGGCTGCACACCGGCGGGCTGCGCGGCGCGGTCTGTCGCGTGGAGCGGGGCAGCGGCGCGAGCGCCGACGAGACGATCGCGAGCGATGCCGGCTTCCGCGCCGTCTTCGATCGGGGGCGCGATGCCAAGCTCCTGCTCGACGGGCAGGGGCGCGTGATCCACCTCAACGACGCCGCGCGCCTGCTCCTCGGCCTGGCGCCCGGTGACGCAGCGCGCCTCCGGCTCGACGACCTGCTCCCGTTGCGCGGCACCGAGCTCTCGGCGGGGGTGGTCTGGAGCACGCTGCTGCGCGACGGGAGCTGGCGCGGCGAGGGGGAGATCGGGGCGCCCGAGTCGCCGCGCGTGGTCGACATCCTCGCCACCGCGCACGTGAACGCGGGCGTGCACCTGGTGACGATCCGCGACATCACCGAGACGCGGCGCATCGAGGGGCAGCTGCGCCAGGCGCAGAAGATGGAGGCGGTGGGGCTCCTCACGGGCGGGCTCGCGCACGACTTCAACAACCTGCTCACCGTCGTGCTCGCGAATGCCGACCTGGTGCTCGAGGCGCTCCCGGCGCACCTCGAGGAGCAGCGGCACGAGCTGCGCCAGGTGCTCGACGCGGCGCAGCGCGGCAGCGACATGGTGCGCAAGCTCCTCGCCTTCGGGCGACGCGAGGCGCTCGAGCGGCGCCCGGTGGCACTCGAGGTGCTGCTCGCCGAGACGGTGGCGCTCCTCTCGCGCGTGCTCCCCGCCAGCATCCACCTGCGCGCCGACGCCGAGGCCGAGCTCCCGGCGGTGCTCGCCGATCCCGGCGCGGTGCAGCACATGCTCTTCAACCTCGCCACCAACGCGCGCGACGCGATGCCCGGCGGCGGCGAGCTGCAGATGCATGCGCGCGTGGTGCCGAGCATGCCGCTCCCCGGCGGCGGTCGCGGGCCGATGGTCGCGCTGGCGGTGCGCGACACCGGCACCGGGATGGACGACGCGACGCGCTCCCGCATCTTCGAGCCGTTCTTCACCACCAAGGCGCCCGGCGAGGGGAGCGGGCTCGGGATGGCGATGATCTACGGCTTCGTGGAGCAGCACGGCGGGACGATCGACGTCGACAGCGCACCGGGCGCGGGGACGACGGTCACGATCCACCTCCCGATCGCCGAGCCGACGGTGGCACAGCCCACACCGCGCAGCTCGCCGGCGGTGCGCGCCGAGGGTGGCGGCGGCGAGCTCGTGCTGATCGTGGAGGACGAGGACATGGTGCGGCGCGCGGGACGTCGCATCCTCGAGAAGAACGGCTATCGCGTGCTCCTCGCGGGCGATGGCGAGGAGGCGCTCACCATCCTGCGGGACCGCGCCGCCGAGATCGCGCTGGTGGTGAGCGACGTGGTGATGCCGCGCATGGGCGGGCGCGAGCTGTACGAGCAGGCGCGCGCCGAGGGGATCACGACGCCGTTCCTCTTCACCTCCGGCTACACCGACCGCATCGCCTCCGAGGCCGCAGCGCTCGACCCGACGATCCCGGTGCTCCCGAAGCCGTGGACCTGGCACGAGCTCTCCGGCTCCGTGCGCACCGCCATCGACGAAGCACGGCGTTCTGCTCGGCACTGAGTCGCGCGCGATTCGCAGACCGCACCTGCGTCGCTCGTTGCGACACCACGGCGGTCGTCTGGCGCGTCCGTGACAGGTCGGGGCCGCGCG
>JALOPO010000552.1 GCA_025453855.1 Gemmatimonadaceae bacterium | reverse complement strand
GCTCGTGCTCGCGATGTCGGTGCCGGTGCCGACGCTCCCCGCCGCGCTGGCCGGCTTCGACTACGCGGTGCCGGCGCCCGCGTCGCGCCCCGATCGCCCCATCGGGACCGGCGCCTGGCGCCACCTGCGCGGCGATCCGGGTGACTCGCTGGTCGTGCTCGGCCGTCACGCGCGCTTCTGGGGGACCGCCCCCGGCTTCGACACGCTCCACCTGGTGGCGCTCGGCGACGACTTCGACACCCGCGCGCTGCTGCGGGCGGGGCGCATCGACTGGACCGGCGACATCGGCGACGACGAGGCGGTGATGCTCGCCGCCGACCGCGCGGTGTCGTACCGCGCGGCGTGGCCGTACGCGCTCAGCTACATCGACGTCGATCCGGATCATCCGGTGCTGCGCGACCTGGCGGTGCGCCGTGCGCTGGTGGTCGCGATGTCGCGCGAGATGCTGGCGGCGGGGCACGGCTCGCAGCGCTACGCCGCCGCGCGGCGGCTGCTCACCCCCGCGCTGCTCGGCGGCGACACCAGCACGGTCGGGAGCTGGCCGACGCTCCCCGAGGCGCGCGCGCTCCTCGCGCGTGCGTGGCGCGGGCAGCGTCCGCTGCGCTTCTACATGCCGCCCGAGGACCTGCTCTCGGTGGAGGACACGACGACCGGCGATCGCGCCGCGATCGTGCGCTTCTGGCGATCGGCGGGAGTGCCGGTGGTCTTCGTGCGCGGCGACTCGTCGGGGGTGACCTACGACCCGATCCTGTACGGCGTGGCCGATGCACGCTTCTACCGGTCGATCGGCACCTCGCTCAGCCCCCGCACGCTCGTCGGCCTGCTCGCCCACAGCACCGTGCCCAACGCCCGCGTCGCGATGCGGGCACCACCGAGCGAGCGCGACACCGTGCTGCGCCGCCTCGTCGCCGCGGCTCCCGCTCTTCTGGGAGCCGACGCCGGTGGCGTGCAGTGCCCGGCTGTCGCGCTGTCCGGGGGCGCTCACACCACGCTTCGATGGCGTGACACGGCGGTGACGCGACGTACCCGGCGACGCACGAGGCGCCGCCGGGGTCGGGCTGCGGAACGCGGCACGCGGCAGCGCCGGCGTGGCCGAAAAGGTGTCGATCGAGTTGGTTCGCAAGGCACGAAGCTCGACGCGAAGCCTGAGCAACAGGTGATCGTTTCGCGCCCACGCACGCTCCGGCACGCCATCAAGGCGCGGCAGGATGAAGACATCGCTTGAGTCGCCGTCCTGCGCGGTAGTGAAGTGGCGCATCGCGTCCGCCTCGCTCAGGCGTCGTACCTCCACGCGCGCGAACGAGCGCTCGGCCCACAGCCGGATCGCGGAATCGGCCGCGGGGCCAATCTCGTATCGCCACGAGGTCAAGACATCCGGGTCGAAGCGTGGCCGCAACTCCGAGAGCGACGGCGTGAGCAGCAGTACCGCCCGCCGGTCAAGCTGCGGCGCGAGATGCGGCAGCGTCGCCGGCTCGATGGGCGGGGCGACGCTCTGGTAGCAGCCCGCGAGGAGCGGCGCGAGCAACGCCAGCGACGCGCCGCGACGGACGCGGCGCAAAGGGCCGTGCGTGACGCATGTGCGCATGTCGACTCCGGGTGGAGGCGCGCACGCTGGAGACCGGCCGGCGCGCTGAAGCCGGATCGGCCCGCGTCACCGCAACCGCATCACGGGCCGATGCGGTGCGATACCCGCAGCGCGGGGTGCGGATTCGCGCCCAACGGTATCGGTGGCGGCGGTCAGAACGGGTTCTGCCGCGTGAAGCCGCGCCAGTCGAGTGGCGACTCCACCCAGTACTCGCGCCAGTTCGCGATGCGGCCGTCGCGCAGCCGCACCACGGCCACGCCGTGCGCCGTGGTGCCGTACGTGAAGCTGAACTCGCCGAACCCCACCTGCGTCGTGCTGTCGAACGCCAGGTGATGCCACGTCATCCGCATCTCCCCGGGACGACCCTTCGTGCCACCGAAATAGTCGAAGAGCTGCGCGCGTCCACGACGCAGCTGGCGATCGGGCGGCTGACTGTAGGTCGCATCGTCGGTGAAGCGCGCCACGGCACGCCGCGCATCGCCCGCGTTCCATGCCTCGGCCACGCCGGTGAGGACGCGTCGGAACGAGTCGGCCGAGACGCCGGCTGCGACGACCGGCGCGGCCATGACCGCGCGCACCGGCGCGACACCGTCCGCCGTACCGCCATCGGGCACGGGGTGCGCACCGCCTCGCGCCCCGATGAGGGCGGCGGCCACCGTCACGACGAGCAGCGCGCCACCGGTGCGCGTCCACCGCCCATCCGTCATCCGTGCTCCGCGGAGCGATGCATCGCGTGGCGAGGTGCCGGCATCAGTCGAACGTCACCCGCCCGCGCGGGCAGTCGAGCGTGAGCACCAGCCGCTCCGTCGCGCCGTCACGCACCGGCACGGGGAGCGCGGCGGCGGTGACGCGTGCGCGGATGCTGTCGGCGCGCGGCGACACGAGCGCGAGGCCGGCGAGCGTGCAGCCGGCGGGCGAATCGGTGGAGGGATGCCGCGTCCCGGCGCCCCACTCGATGTAGAACGGGAGGAGCAGCGCGCTCGCGTCGCCGAAGGGCGCGAGGGTGCGCCAGCGGAGCATCGTTCCGTC
>JALOPO010000102.1 GCA_025453855.1 Gemmatimonadaceae bacterium | reverse complement strand
TTCGAGACGACGGCCACGAGCGGCACGCGCGGGTGCTCGCGCAGGAGCGCCGCCATGCGCACCGCGTCGCGCGGCGAGCAGCAGGCGGCCGAGACGACGACGGCGCTCGCGGCGCGTTGCGCGAGGTCGCGGCGCACCTCGTCGAGCGAGGCACGGTGCACGGCGCGGTAGAGCCCCGAGCCGGCGGCATCGACGGCGGCGCGTTCGGGCGGGGTGAGGAGCGTGGCGACGGCGAGCGGCGACGCGCCGCCCGCCCCCTGCGGTGTGGGTGGAGCCATCGGGACCTCGCGGTGGTGGGTGGGACTCGCGCGCACCGTGCGGAGCCCACGTCAGTGTGCGGTCACGATCCGTGGTGGCGTGCCGCACGATCCGGTGCGGATCGCGCGCGAGGGAGGCGCTCGCAGCGCGCGGTGCCGGCGCGCACGTCATCCGCACGTCAGCGGCGCTATCTTCCGCGCGCGATGGATGTCGGCCGGACGGTCGCGACACGGGTCTTCGGACGTCCGGTCGAGGAAAGTCCGGGCTCCGCAGGGCAGGCCGCCAGGTAACGCCTGGGCGTGGATCCGCGCGTGGCGACACGAGCGGGTTCGCGACGGACAGTGCCACGGTGGCAGGGTAAACCCCGGCTGGAGCAAGGCCGAATAGGCGGCGAGGGACGGCCCGTCCCGATCAAGACGCCGCGGGTAGGCTGCTGGAGCGTGCGGGTGACCGTACGCCGAGAGGAATGACCGTCCGCCACGTTCGCGTGGCGACAGGACCCGGCTTACAGGCCGGCATCCATCGCACCCTTCCCCTCTCCTCCCCGGACCTTCGTTCGATCCGTCATGGCGATCCGTCTGCGTTCGTTCGCGTGGCCGCGTACCGGGCGCGCGCTCGATGTGGTGCGCGTGCCGCGCTCATGCCGTGCCGCACCGGGCACGCACCGGACGAGCGTGGGAGCGCCCACCGTCCTCGCGCGCGTCGTCGCGTTGGGCGCCGTGGCGCTGGTGGCGCACGCGCTCCCCGCGCAGACCACGACGGTCGCGAACGGGGCCGCGCCCCCGGTGCTGGTGGACTCCAGCGCCGTCCGTGCGGTGCGCGCCGCGACTGCCGCGGGGCGCGGCTATCTCTTCGGGAGCAGCGCCGTGATCGCCATGGAGCGCACCGCCCCCGAGCTCCCGCTCGTCGACACCGTGACCACGCTGGCACGACTCGGCGTCGTCATGGTGCCGGGGGCCGACGGGGCGCAGGACGCCGTGGCGACGCTCGTCTACGACTCGCTGGTGGTGCGCAGCACGGGGCTCGTGCGGCGCCCGGTGACGGCGCCGCTGGCGGGGGAGAGCATGCGCGTGCGCGTCGTCGACGGGCGCGTGCCGGTGGTCGCGCCGGCCGACGGGCGGAGCGCCTGCGATGGCGAGGCGCCGCTCGCGGGGCTCCTCGCCGAGCTGGTGCCGGCGGTGCGCGCCACCGAACCGGGTGCGACCTGGGACGACACGACGACCGTCGTCGCCTGTCGGGCGGGCGTCCCGGTGACCGTCACCACGGTCTGGCGCTACACCGTGCGCGACGAGAGCGGCCCCGCGCTCGCCCTCGACCGCTCGGCGACGATCACGATCGCCGGCGACGTTGCGATCCGCGACCAGCGCCTGGTGCTCGCCGGCACCGGGACGTCGGCCGGGACGGTGACCGTCGATCGCACGACCCGCGCGCTGCGCACGCTCCGCGCGACGACCACGCTCCAGTTCGAGATCGGGAACGGCCAGCAGCTGCGACGCTTCACGCAGGCGGTGGCCGACGAGATCCGGCTCGCGTCGCCCTGATCCGTCGGGCATCCCGACGCGCGCACGGCGAGGTGCGCGCGTCGCGGTGGCGCGCCGTCAGTGCGGTCCGTGCGGTCCGTGCGCGCCGTGGTCGTGCGCGTCCCCGTGCTCGTGACCGTACATCGCATTCCACACATCGGCCGGATCGTCGGCGAAGACGTGGATGTGCGCCATCCAGCCGAAGACGGTCGGCAGGAAGCGCCCGCGCGCCGCGTCGCACGCGCCCTCGCTGACGATCGCGCCACCCGGACCGAAGAGCGCGCGCCCGCTGCTGTCGCGCCGCGCCCACGCCGTCTTGTCCCACACGGGTCGCGGCACGCAGACGTTCCGGTGCAGGTGCCACTGCGTCATCGAGAGCGGGACGCGCGCGTGCAGCGTCTCGAGCGACGCGTCGACCGGCGCGGTGTACATCGCCCCCACGAGGCGCAGCGAGTCACCAGCGGCCGCGGACGGCGCGCCATGACCTGCGTGCGCGGCGTGTGCGGCGTGCGGATCACCCGCCGGCGCGTGCGTCGGCGCCGCCCCGCGCGGAATCCGCGAGACGCGTTCGAAGAGGAGCGCCCCCGGCTCGCCCGCCACCAGCCGCGACGCCTCGCGACGCGAGCGCCCCGTGTGCACGTAGTGGATGATGCGCATCATCGTGTCCGGCGCCGCCGGGAACGGCTTGTAGCCCGCGCGCACCGCCTCGCGCACGTCGCGATAGCGCTCGATCCCCGCGCGCATCGCCCGCGCCAGCGAATCGCCCCGTACGCTGTCCGCACGCGACGGCGCCGCGAGGCGCGTCATGAGCACCTGCGGATCATCGGCCATCGGTGCTGCCCCGGACTGCGCGCGCACCGCGGTCGCCGGCGCACTCACCGCCCCCATGAGCATCCCGTCGATCGCGCGCCCGCATCCGGCGAGCATGGCGAGCGAGCACACGACAGCTGCCAGACGGATCATCATCTCGTCATCCCTCCATCGGGTCCCCTCCACATACCCCGGATCCGATCCTCGGGAGCCGGGCGTGACCTCTCGATCGCTCCGTCCGGTGTTCGACGCCGGTGCTGATTCCGGGTGTCCTGGTTCGGTGCAGCGCTTGAACTGCGGAGAGCGGGGGAACGGAGACGACGGGGGGACGGAGACGTGTTGTGCCGGTTCGAGATCGCGAACCGACGGCCGCGATGATGCGATGGGGCGCGAGGGAAGCGCGATGAGCTGATGGATGGAATGGTCCCGTGTTCCATCGAGGTCATCGCGTTCCCTTCGCGCCCCATCGCATCATCGCGGCCTCACGTGTCAGACGCTGATCCGCCCTCCGCACACGCCGTCCCCGTCCTCCGGCCGTCTCCGTTCCCCCGCTGTCCGCAGTTCGAACGCCGCGATGCGCGCACCGCGCGAACGCGGGTGCGTCGCGACGCTCGGAACGCGACAGCGCCCCGCGACGAGAGCTCCTCGCGGGGCGCTGCCGATGCCGGTCGCACGCTCAATCGGTGAGGCGCAGCGGCATGAGGATCGTGAGGTACTGCGCCGGATCGCTCCACGCCTCCGGCTCGATCGTCGCCGCGCGCTCGGGGGCGCGGAACGAGAGGCGCACCTCGGGCGTGGGGATGTTCTTGAGGATCTCGAGCAGGTAGGCGCCGTTGAAGCCGATGTCGAGCTGGTCGCCGTCGTAGCGCACCGGGATCTCGTCCTGGCCATCGCCCAGGTCGGGGGTGTTCACCTGGAAGCGGAGCAGGCCGGCGTTGAACGAGAGCCGGATGCGGTGCGTCTGGTCGCTGGCCACCGTTCCCATGCGGCGCAAGGCCGCCATGAGCGCGTCCTTCTCGGCCACCGCCGTCTTGTCGTTCTCCTTCGGGATGACCTGCTCGTAGTTCGGGTACGGCCCCTCGATGAGGCGCGTGAAGATCTGCTTGTCGCCCGAGATGTTGCGGAAGCCGAGGTGGTTGTCGCCGCGCGCGACCTCGAGCTCGTCGGCGGCGGCGAAGAGCTTGCGCACCTGCTCGAGCGCCTTCGGGAGCACGATCAGGTCGGCCGACTGCCCGCTGCCGGCGGTCGGGATGTCGAGCTTGGCGAGGCGATGGCCGTTGGTGGCGACCATGCGCATCCGCTCGGGGCGGAGCTCCCAGAGCACGCCGTTGAGGATCGGGCGGCTCTCCTCGGTGCTCACCGCGTAGCTCACGTGCTGGATGAGCTTCTGCAGGTCCTCGGCCTTGAGCTTCCACGACTCCTGGAAGCGGATGGCGGGGAAGGCCGGGAACTCGTCGCGGGCCAGGCCGAGGAGCTTGAACTTCGCGCGGCCGCACTCGAGCGTGACCTTCTGCTCGCCCGCCGCGGCGATCTTCACCGGATAGGGCGGCAGCTCGCGCGCGAGCTCGAGCAGCTTCTTGGCAGGGATCGTGATCGCTCCCTGCGCCTCCACGTCCGCCGCGACCTCGGTCGAGACGGCGATGTCGAGGTCGGTGCCGCTCAGGCGGATCCCGCGCTCGGTCGTCTCGACGAGGATGTTGGCCAGGACGGGCAGCGTCGTCTTTCCGGGAATGGAGGCAGCGACCGCCGCCAACCCTTCCTGGAGCTTCTCACGCGCGATCGTGAATCGCATTGCGCCCTCGAAAGGTGCCGATCGGCGCCGGGCGATCGCCCTGCGTGGCGCCGGAGTGCCGTCCACGTGGAGCCGAACGCTCCATGTGGATGCGCGGGTCTACAGCAGTAGAGAGATATTCAAGCAGTCGTAGCCGTAGAGGCGGCGCGGACTGTGGACGGACGCCGGAACTTACGACGGGACAACGGCTTCCGAAAGCGCGAGGGGTGTGGGCAGGGTGCGGAAATCGTGGCCGAAATCCGCAGCCATCCCCATTTTCGCGCAGCACCGGCGGCCGGCCTGTGGAGAAGCCGGTCACGCGGCCCCGCTTTCCAACAGCACGCGGACCTTTTCCACACGCGCCGCGAAGCCCACGTCGCCCTTCATCGACTCCTCGGCCCGGTCGAGCGAGTGGATGACGGTCGAATGGTCGCGCCCACCGAAGGCGTTGCCGATCTCGACCAGCTGCAGCGCGAGGAGCTCGCGACAGAGGAGCATGCCGACCTGGCGCGGGACGGTGAGCTGCTTGGTCCGCGTCTTGGACTTGAGCCCCTCGGTCGTGACGCCCCACTCGCGCGCCACCGCGGCCTGGATCGCGGCCACGGTGATCGCCGCCACGGCGCTGCCGTTGCCGTCGCGCAGCTTGTCGCGGAGCGCCTCGCGCGCCAGCTCGACGGTGATGTCGGCGTGCTTGAGCGAGGCGAAGGCGAGGAGCTTGATGATCGCCCCCTCGAGCTCGCGCACGTTGGAGCGGATGTTGTCGGCGATGAACTGGATGACGTCGTCGGGGATCGTCAGCTCGAGGTGGTCGAGCTGCGCCTTGCGGCGGAGGATCGCGACGCGGTGCTCCACGTCGGGGAGCGCGATGTCGGCGACCATCCCCCACTGGAAGCGGCTCACCAGGCGCGCTTCGAGCCCCGGGATCTCGCTCGGCGGACGATCGGAGGTGAGGATGATCTGGCGCCCCGCCTCGTAGATCGCGTTGAAGGTGTGGAAGAACTCCTCCTGCGTCGCTTCCTTGCCCTTGAGGAACTGGACGTCGTCGACGAGGAGGAGGTCGGTCTCGCGATAGCGGCGGCGGAAGTCCTGCGTGCTGCGCCCCTGGATCGCCTGCACCAGCTCGTTCGTGAACTGCTCGGTGCCGACGAAGGTGATGCGCGTGTGGCTGTCGCGCTTGAGCAGCTCGTGCGCGACGGCCTGCATGAGGTGCGTCTTGCCGAGCCCCGTGTCGCCGTAGAGGAAGAGCGGGTTGTAGAGCTTGCCCGGGGCCTGCGCGGCGGCGATGGCGGCGGCGGCGGCGAGCTCGTTGCTCTTGCCGACGACGAAGTGCTCGAAGGTGTAGCGGTCGCTGAGCGGGGCGGCCGAGGCGTTGGGGCGCGGGCGGGGTGGGGCGACCTCGACGGGGGCGACGAAGAGGTCCATCTGCGGCTTCGTGCGCATCCCCTCCTGCACCACGAAGCTGAGCGCGATCGGGTGGCCGAGGGCGACCGGGGCGACGCCGCTCAGGAGGGGGGCGTGCTTGGACTCGTTCCAGTCGGCGGCGAACTGGTCCGGCGCGCCGATGACGAGCGTGCTCCCGTCGAGGCGCAGCGGTTCGCACGGCTCCAGCCAGGTGCGGAACGTCTGCTCGGGGATCTCGAGGCGGACGCGGTCGAGCAGGCGGGACCAGGTTTCGGCAGCCGTGAGCATGAACGAGCGCGACGGGTCACTTGGGGGGACCGCGATTGTACGCGGGGGCGGATGGTGGCGCAAATGACCGACGCCGGGCAGACGTGGCTCCGAGCAAGCCGGACGCCGACCCGTTCGGCTTGACGCAAACCGTTGTCGCCACTACGCTTATCGGTCTTTCCCGCACACCACGTCGTCACGCATCGGAGTCATACATGGGCAAGCCGACCTATCGCCCGCGCAACAAGCGCCGCATCCGCAAGCACGGCTTCCGTGCGCGCATGGCGGATCGCTGGGGTCGTGCGGTGCTGAGCCGTCGCCGCAAGAAGGGGCGCAAGCAGCTGACGGTCCAGCTGCCGAGCAAGTACGCCGGCGCCTGAGTCGTACCGGCTCGCCCGGTCGCAGCGCCTCACGACGCGCGGCGACCTGGAGCGGGTGCGTCGCGAGGGGAAGCGGATACGCGCCGGGGCCTTCGAGCTCCGGGTGTGCGCTTCCCCTCTCGCCGTTGCGCGCGTGGGGTGGATCGTCCCCAAGTACAAGCACGGGAGCGTCCCGCGGAACCGGCTCAAGCGGCGGCTGCGCGAGGTGGTGCGGGTGGAGTGGCTCCCGTACCTCGCCCCTTGCGACGTGGTGATCCGGGCGCTCCCGCCGGCCTACGCGCAGTCGTTCGACGTGCTGCGGGCGGAGCTCGTGCGGTCGCTGCGCCGGCTGCCGCGGCGCGACGGACCGGTGACGGAATCCGCGCCGGCCCACGCGCGCGACGCCGACACCGACGGTGGCGCACCGGCCGACGCCGCGCCGGGTAGCACCCCGGCATGACGGGCATCCTGTCGACCGTGGGGCACTCGCTCTCGGGGGCGGCGCGCTGGGGGGCGATCGCGCTCGTGCGCGGCTACCAGCTCTTCCTCTCGCCGCTCTTTCCCGCCTCGTGCCGCTACATTCCGAC
>JALOPO010000101.1 GCA_025453855.1 Gemmatimonadaceae bacterium | reverse complement strand
ACCAGCGCGTCGACGTAGGCATCGGCGAGCGCATGCACCTCGCTGCGCGTGGGCGCGATCGCCTGCAGCCGCTGCTCGTAGATCGCGTCGAGCGGGATGAGCCCGTCCATGGCCTCGCGGGTGACGCGCGCCACCCACTCGGCCACGCTCGCGTCGCGCCGCGTCGCCAGCCAGTCGATCCCCTCGATGGCGGCGAGCGTGCTGTCCACGTCGAGCACGAGCGACTTGAAGTGCGTCACAGGATGTTCCCCGGCGACAGCAGGTTGCGCGGATCGAGCTCGCGCTTCGCGGCACGCATCAGGGCCAGTTGGAGCGGGCTCACCTGCAGCGGGAGCCAGCGCGCCTTGAGCTTAGCGGGCTCACCTGCAGCGGGAGCCAGCGCGCCTTGAGCTTGCCGATGCCATGCTCGGCCGCCACCGTGCCGCCCAGCCGGAGCACGTGGTGCAGCGTGGCCGTCACGGCGTCGGTGATGCGCGCCAGCTCGTCGGCGTCGGCGGCGATGAAGTTCTGGTGCGGATGTCCGTTGCCCGCATGCCCGTAGGTCACGGGGGCCTCGAGGCCGCGTGCCGCGATCTCCTGCCGCGCGAGCGCGAGCGCCTCGCCGAGCTTGCGGTAGGGCACGGCCCAGTCGGTCGAGACCTTGCGCCCGCCGAACGGGCGTCGCCGTGCGCCCCGCTCGTTCATGGTCGCGGGAATCGCATGGCGCAGCCGGCGCGCGTCGCGCAGCGCGCCCTCGCCCTCGTAGACGCGGATGTCGTCGACCATCGCGTCGTGCGACTCCGCGAGCGCGAGCCAGTCGTCGAGCTCGGGCGCGTCGTCGCCATCCACTTCCGCGTAGACGAGCGCCGCCGCCTCCGCGGCCCACGCCGGATCGGCGGCCGCCGTGCGCGCGATCTCGAGTGCGCGCACATCCATGTACTCCAGGCAGCGTGGTGCGGGCGTCGCGCGCTCGCGCGCATCGGCCACGAACGCGAGCGCCGCGCGCTCGGACGGGAAGGGGAAGGCGAGTCCCGTCACCCGGGCGGGGAGGGGGAGCAGCGTCAGCTCCGCCGCCACGATCACGCCAAGCGTCCCCTCGCTCCCGGTGAACCAGTCGACGAGGTCGTGCATCGGCGCGTAGCCGACCGTGTTCTTCTCGAGCGCCGGCCGCCGCAGCTCGAGCAGCTCGCCGCCGATCGTCGCCACGGTCAGCCCGCGCACGTGCGCACGCGTCGCCCCCCAGCGCAGCGACCGTGCCCCGCTCGCGTTGCAGGCGATCGCGCCACCGACGGTGCAGTCCTCCTCGCTCGTCGGGTCAGGCGCGAGCAGCAGTCCGTCCTCGGCGAGTCGACGCTTGAGCGGGCCGAGCATCACGCCGGGCTCCACGCGCACCGTGCGCGCGGCCACGTCCACGTCGAGGATGCGATCGAGGCCACGCAGCGAGACGACGAGACCGCGCGCCGCGATCGACGCCCCGGTGGTGCTCGACTGCCCACCGGCCGGCGTCACGCTGATGCCGTCGCGCGAGGCCCACGCGAGCAGCTCGCGCACCTCCTGCACGGTCGTCGGGCGCGCCACCGCATCGGGGAGCATCTCGAGCCCCGACGCATCGCGCGCGAACGAGGCGCGCACGTCGGCATCGTGCGTCACCACGCTCGGCGCCGCCGTCCGCGCATCCATGCGCGTCACGCGGCGTCGCTGACGCCGAAGCGCACGATCGCCGCCGTGCGGATGTCCTGCAGCCCGAGCAGCCGCTCGCGGATCGTGTCGGGGACGTGGCCGTCCACCGAGATCGCGGCCAGCGCCTCGCCGCCCTGCGCGAGTCGCGCCTGGTGGTACTCGGCGATGTTCACGTGCGCGTCGCCGAGCGCCGTCCCCACGCGTCCGATCACGCCCGGCACGTCGTTGTTCGTCAGGATCACGAGCGTCTGTCGCGGCGTGACATCGACATGGAAGGCGCCGATGCGCGTGATGCGCGGCGAGCCGCCCGCCGGTGCGGCACCGGAGACGGCGATCTCGCGCACGCCGCCGCCGAGCGAGACGTCGACCGTGGGGCCGCTCGTGCCATCCGCGAGCTCCGCGGTCGAGAGCTCGATGCCGCGGGCCTCGGCGATCGCGCGGGCGTTGATGAGGTTGAGGCGTCCCTCCTCGACCACGTTCTCCAGCACGCCCGCGCAGGCCGCGGCGAGCAGCGCCGACTGCGCGCCGGCGAGGTCGGGGCTCACGCGCAACCGGATCCGCTGGATGAGGCGGATCCCCTGGTCGAGAAGCATCGCGCGCGCGATCGCCGCCGCGCGCTGCGCCACCAGCAGCGCCGGCTGGAGTTCGCGCCACTCGGCACCGCTCACCGTGGCCACGTTCAGCGACCGGGTGAGCTCCCCGTGCACGAGCGCGTCGCGCACCGCCACGCAGACGTCGACCGCCACGTTGCGCTGCGCCTCGGCCGTCGACGCGCCGATGTGCGGTGTGAGCAGCACGTTCTGCAGCCGGCCGAAGGCGTGCTCGCCCTTGAGCGGCTCGGTGGTGAAGACATCGACGCAGGCGCCGCGGACGATCCCGTTGTCGAGCGCGTGCACGAGTGCCGCCTCGTCCACGATGCCGCCGCGCGCGAGGTTGCAGACGATCGCCGTCGGCGACAGGCGCGCGAGTTCGCGGCGGCCGATCATGCCGGTCGTCTCCGGGGTGAGCGGCGTGTGCACGGTCAGGATGTCGACGTCGGGGAGGAGCGCGTCGAGCGACGGTGCGCGGCGGATGCGCAGCGCGCGGAAGCGCTCGTCGCCCACGTACGGATCGTACCCCACGACATCCATCCCGAAGGCGAGCGCGCGTGCCGCGACCTCCGAGCCGATGCGCCCCACGCCCACGATGCCAAGCGTGCGTCCCTTGAGCTCCGTGCCAAGGAGCTGCGCGCGATCCCAGCGCCCCTCCATGAGCGAGCTGTGCGCGCGCACGAGGTGGCGCATGAGGCCGAGCAGCGATCCGAACAGCAGTTCGGCGACCGCGATGGTGTTACCTGCCGGTGCGTTGATCACCGCGATGCCGAGCGACGTGGCGGTCGCCATGTCCACGTTGTCGACACCGACGCCAGCGCGCCCCACGACGCGCAGCCGCGTCGCGCGCCGCAGCAGCTCGCCGCTGATCCGCGTTGCGCTGCGCCCCACGATCGCGTCGTACTGGTCGATCTGCTCGAGCAGCTCGGCCGCCGGCAGCGTCGGCACCTCGTCGACCTGGAGCCGCGGGTCGCTGGTCAGGAGGGCGAGGCCATCGGGATCGATGTCGTCGGTGACGAGGACGCGGAAACGCATGAGGGCGGGCAAGGGAACGGCCGCCCACGGTCGCGGGCGGCCACCTGCGAAGGGTCGCCGGCCGGGGCGGATGCGTCAATCCATCGAGCGATCGTCGCCCGCCCGCGCGGGAGCCCGCGCGTCGATGTGCGGGAATGACGCGGCCACCACTCGACGCGCTGACCACTCCCCGGAACGACGACGGCGCGCGATCCGGGAGCGGATCGCGCGCCGTGTCCACGCGTGCCGGAAGACGGCTAGGGCTGCGCCGTCGTGGTATCCGAGGCGTCGGCGACCAGCCGCACCGCACCGCGGAAGCGCCGGGCGTTCGGGTTCAGGACGCTCTCGATCACACCGACGCCGGGGCGGCTCGCGTGCACGTACTTGCCGTCGCCGACGTAGACCGCGATGTGCGTGATCCGACGCCCGGTGCCGAAGGTGAGGAGGTCACCCGGCTTGAAGCGGTCGAGCTGACGCCCGACGGCGATCCCCGTGTACGCCTGCTCGTTCGCGGTGCGCGGCAGGCGCACGTTGATCCACGACATCACGTAGCGCACCAACCCGCTGCAGTCGAAGGCGCGCCCCGGCGTCTGTGCGCCGAGCACGTACGCCGTGCCGAGCTGCTGCCGCGCGAGCGAGACGACCGAGTCGCGCAGGAGGTGCGCCGAATCGCTCACCACCGTGGCCTTGGCGACGGCCGGAACGATCGGTGCCGTCGCGAGGAAGCTGCGTCGAGCCGTGCGGCCGCGCGTGGCGCGCGCGCGCGTCGCATGCCGCGTGAACGAGCGACCGGCCCGCGCCTTCGACACCTTCGCCCGCGAGGCGCTGACGGCCGGTCGACGCGGCTTGGGGCGCGCCGCCGCGGCATCGGCGGGGGTCGCGAGCGAGAGGGCGACGAGCAGCCCAGTCAGGACGAGCGCGAGGCCCGGCCGGCATCGGCGGGGCAACAGGCGGTGCAGGAAGCGCATGGGGAGTAATCCTACCATCTGGGTTCGGCCGATCCAGCGCTCGGGGGGGCCCGTAGTCGGGGCCGGCTGGCCGTCCGTTTAGGTGGCGTTCCCTTACCGCTGCCAGACGAGGGGGGCCCCGGGAGCGTCACGGCCTCCGGGCCCGAGGATCCGCTGGCGAGATGGCGGAGCTGCCCGCCGGCCGCGAGGTGCGCGCGGCGCGCTTGTCGGGGCTGCTCGCACCCGCGACCTTTCACGGCTTCGCGGGCGCGGCCACGGCACGCCGCCCGATGCACGTCGTCACGTCACCGACCCGCGCCAGCGCGCGCTGCGAGAATCCCAGAGGATGGCCGACTTCGAGGAGACCGGGCTGGACGCCGCCGGCGACTTCTTCCGTCAGTACAAGCGACCGATCACGATCGGGGGCGGAGTGCTGGTCGTGGCGACCGCCGCGCTCTTCCTCTGGAAGCAGTCGCAGGCCACCCGCATCGAGAACGCGGAAAAGGCGTTCTTCCAGGCGCAGTCCACCGCCGCGCAGGGGAACGCGCAGCTCGCGCTCGCCGACCTGCAGAAGGTCGCGACGCGGTACGCCGGCACGAACGCCGGTGATCGCGCGACGCTCGTCGTCGCCCAGCTCCTGCTGGAGCAGGGGAAGACCGCCGACGCCATCACCAGGCTCGAGGCGCTCGCCAAGGCCGGCGGCGAGGCGCGGCTCGGTGCCACGCTCCCGACCGTGCTCGGCGCGGCCTACGAGAACCTGAACAAGCACGCCGAGGCGGCCGCGCAGTACGAGAAGGCGGCGACGCTCGCGCCGTCGGATCAGGAGAAGGCGCAGCGCCGCGCCGATGCCGCACGGGCGTTCTCGGCGGCGGGGCAGAAGGCGAAGGCGAAGGAGCTGTGGGTGGCGCTCGCGAAGGACGAGCGCGGGCTCCTCGCGCAGGAGGCGCGGGTTCGGCTGGGAGAGCTCGAGTACGCGCGCTGAACGCGGCAGCCGGGCCGGGTCCCGCACATGACGTGGGATCCCGCGCTCTACCTCCGCTTCGGCGACGAGCGGACGCAGCCGGCGCGTGACCTGCTGGCCGGCGTCGCGCACGAGGCGCCGACCTCGGTGATCGATCTCGGGTGCGGACCGGGGAACAGCACCGCGGTCCTGCGCGCCCGCTGGCCGCGGGCACACATCACCGGGCTCGATTCGTCGCCGTCGATGCTCGACGAGGCACGTCGTCGCGACGGCTCCATCGCGTGGGTCCTTGGCGACGTCGCGCGCTGGATCCCGGAGCACGCGTACGACGTGATCTTCGCGAACGCCGTGCTGCACTGGGTGCCGGCGCACCGACCGCTGCTCGCGTCGTGGCTGTCGCGCATGGCCGAGGGCGGCGCACTCGCGTTCCAGGTGCCGCAGCCGCCGCAGTCGGTCGTGCACGAGGCGCTGGCGACGCTCGTCGCGTCGGCCGAGTGGCGTGCGCGCTTTCGCGAGCTGCCGCCTCCGCCGGAGGTGGCGGCACCGGCCGACTACCACGCCACGCTCGAGGGGGCGGGGGCGCGGGTGGCGAGCTGGGTGACCGAGTATCACCACGTGCTCGCCGATGCGGCCGCGGCGGTCGACTGGGTGCGGGCCACCGGGCTGCGACCGTACCTCGATGCGCTCGACGATGACGACGCGCGCGCCGCGCTCTGCCGCGCACTGGAAGCGGCGGTGGCGGCGCGGTCTCCGCGTCTGGCCGGCGGGCGGGTGCTGTTCGCCTTCCGCCGACTGTTCGTGGTCGCGACACGCTGATCATCGCCGGCGCCGCGCCGCCGCCGCCGGTCACGCGCGTCGCCGCCCGCTTGCCGTTCCGGACGGCATGGTCGAGGTTGAAGCATCGCGCATGAACGCGTCCCACGCCCAGGAGCGCACGCGTGGCGATTCCCAGGCTGCAGCTCGTCGAGCTCGAGGACCTGCGCTGGTTCCCGGCGACGATCCGCGATCTCGCGACCGACTACCTCCGCTTCGCGCAGGAGCGGCTCCGCTTCCATGCCGCGGTGCTGCCGCTGCTCCACGACCTCGTGACCTCGACCGGCGCGACGACGATCGTCGATCTGTGCGCGGGCGGGGGCGGGCCGATGCCGATGGTGATGCGCGACCTGGGAGCGCTCGGCTGGCGCGGCGAGGTGGTGCTCACGGACCGCTACCCGAACGTGGCCGCCTTCCGCGAGGCGGCCGCCACGGCGCCGGGGTCGATCGGCTGGGAGGCCGAACCGGTCGATGCGCGGGCGATCCCGGCGACGCTCCGCGGGGTGCGCACGCTCTGGAACGCGTTCCACCACTTCGCGCCAGCCGATGCGATCGCGGTACTGCGCGACGCCGCCCGCGCGGGTGACCCGGTCGTGGTGCTCGAGCTGCCGGACCGCCGCCTGGTGCGGGGCATCCTCCCGTTCGTGCTGGTGACGCCGTGGGCGGTGCTGCTGGCGACGCCGTTCATCCGGCCATTCCGCTGGCGTCGGCTGCTGTGGACCTACGTCGTGCCGCTGGTGCCGCTGACGTGCTGGTGGGACGGGATCGTCTCGGCCTTGCGCGCGTACGAC
>JALOPO010000100.1 GCA_025453855.1 Gemmatimonadaceae bacterium | reverse complement strand
GCGGCCACCTCGCGGCCCACGAGGCCGCGCGCCTGCAGCGCCTGCTGCAGCCCCGCCTTGTCGACCGCCTTCGCGAGCGCGTCGGCCGGCGCCACCTGCCTGGACTCGACGAGCTCCAGCAGCGCGTCGTTCATCGTCACCATCCCCAGCTTGCGCCCCGTCTGCATGACGGTCGGGAGCTGGAAGGTCTTCCCCTCGCGGATCAGGTTCGAGACCGCGGTCGTCGCCAGCAGCACCTCGCGCGCCGCGGCACGCCCGCCGCCGATCTTCTTCACGAGCACCTGCGAGATCACCCCCTTGAGGCTCTCGCTGAGCATCGTGCGCACCTGCTCCTGCCGGTCGCTCGGGAACTGGTCGATCATGCGATCGACCGTCCCCGCCGCCGTCGTGGTGTGCAGCGTGCCGAAGACGAGGTGCCCGGTCTCGGCCGTCTCGATCGCGATCGCCACCGTCTCCAGGTCGCGCAGCTCGCCGACCAGCACCACGTCCGGATCCTCGCGCAGCGCGGCGCGGAGCGCGCTCTTGAAGCTCGACGTGTGCACCCCCACCTGGCGCTGGGTGATCACGCACTTCTTGTTGGCGTGCACGAACTCGATCGGGTCCTCGATCGTGAGCACGTGGTCGGTGCGCGTGCGGTTCACGAGGTCGATCATCCCGCACAGCGTCGTGCTCTTGCCGCTCCCCGTGGGCCCCGTCACGAGCACGAGCCCCTTGCTCAGCCCGCAGAGCGCCTGCACCTCGGGCGAGAGGCCGAGCTGCTCGGCCGAGACGATCGTGCTCGAGATCATGCGGAAGACGGCCGCCGCCCCCGAGCGATCGCGCAGCGCGTTGCCGCGGAAGCGCGCCACGCCCGGGAGCTCGATGGCGAAGTCGCTGTCGCCCGACTCCTGGAACTCGCCCTTGTTGCGCGGCGGCATCCAGGCCAGCAGCATCTGCTCGATCACGTCGCCCGAGAGCGGCGACGCCGCGGCGAGGCGCTGCAGCTCGCCGTCGACGCGCAGGATGGGCGGCTCGCCGGCGCGCAGGTGGAGATCGCTCGCGCGCTGCTCGGCCATGCGACGCAGCAGCCCCTCGAGCTGCTCGCGCGCGCTCCCCGCGGGCACGGCGGCGGGTGCCGCGCGCCCCTCGCGGAGCGCGGGATCGGCGGTGCCGGTGGGCGCGATGCTGGCCACGATGCGCCCCGCGGGGTCGCGGTGCAGCACGACCTCCACCGGGATCCCGTTCGCCTCGTACGGAAAGCGCGCCGGCCCGCCGGCCAGCACCGCCGCCTGCAGCGCCGCCGGCGCGATCTCGCGCACGAGGCCGAGCACCTGGTCGCCGGTGAGCGGCTGGCGCGTGATCGCGCGCGTGCCCCCGTCGAACTGCAGCTCGGCCAGCGCGCCATCGGCGAGGACGAGCGTGGTGACGGGAGCCGTACCGAGGGCCACCAGGAACTTGTCGAGCGCGGGCATCGTGCGGCGGGCGATGGGGATCGACGCACACGCACGTTCCCCCCCCGGGGACGCACCGTCGCGTCACGCCCCCGAGACGCGTCGCGGGGGGTCGCGGTCACGTCCCATCGCGCCAACACGGGCAGGATGGCGCGTGTGAGGTCGCACGCAACGGCGCGACCGCAGGGGGCGCGCCGCCACCGCGTTCAGTGCGCCGCGAACCGGGCGCAGAGCAGCGTCGCCGCGCGCATGCTCGACGGATCGGCGATCCCGCGGCCGGCGATGTCGAGCGCCGTGCCGTGATCGGGACTCGTGCGCGGGAAGGGGAGGCCGAGCGTCACGTTCACCCCCTCGCCGAAGCTCGCCACCTTGATCGCCGTCATCCCCACGTCGTGGTACGGGGCGATGACGGCATCGAACTCGCCGCGTCGCGCACGCACGAAGACGGTATCGGCGGGGAACGGACCCGACGCGCCCGTCGCGCGCGCGACGGGCGCGAGCAGCGTGTCGTCCTCGGTGCCGAAGCGGCCGCCATCGCCGGCATGCGGATTGAGCGCGCAGAGCGCGATGCGCGGCTCGGCGATGCCGAACCAGTGGCGCAGCCCCTCGCGCGTGAGCGTCACCGCCTGCGCGAGGCGTTCGGCGGTGAGCGCACCCGGCACGTCGCGCAGCGGGATGTGCGTGGTGGCCAGCACCACGCGCAACGGCCCCGCCGCGAGCATCATCGCCGTCTGTCGGCCGGTGAGGTCGGCGAGGAGCTCGGTATGTCCCGGCGCCTCGTGGCCGCCGAGCAGGAGCGCATGCTTGTCGAGCGGCGCGGTGACGATGCCGCGCACCGCACCGGCCTGCGCCAGCTCCACCGCGCGGATCACCGCGTCGCCGGCGAGTCGCCCCGCGTGCGCCACCGACTCGCCCGGGCGCCAGCTCCCCACCGCTTCGTGCACGTCGACCTCGGTGCCGCGCGGGCCGACCACCAGCAGGTCGCAGGCGTCGGTGATCGCGTCGTCGGCGAGGAGGCGCTGCACCAGCTCCGGGCCGATGCCGCGCGGATCGCCGACCGTGACGGCGAGCCGGGGCCGCCGACGTGTCACCGGATCACGGCGCGGTGGGCGCCGGCTGCTGCTCGCCGCGCGGATCGGGCGGGAGCGGCGGCAGCGACGGGATCGGGGCCATGCGCACGAACGACGCCTTGCGCAGCCCGTCGATGAAGCGGCGCATCGAGCGCTCCTCCACCAGCTGCGAGCGGATGCGGTCGCGCAGGTCGCCGACCGAGTACTCGCCCTCGGTGGTGATGAGCGTCGGCTGCACGATGAAGAACTTCGGCACCCCCTTCTGCCGGTCGACGATCTCGAACGGCGCGCTCACCTGCCCCACCGGCGTGCGCGTGAAGGCCGAGTCGTAGGCCGGCGGGAGGTCGGCGCGGTTGATCGGGTCGTTGAACGCCTTGAGCTCGTCGGGATCGTGGAAGCGCGCGGTGAGCGAGTCGAAGCGCGCGCCGTTGCGCCAGGCGGTGGCGACGCTGTCGGCGAGGCGACGCGTGCGCACCACGTCGGCGCTGTCGATCGTGTAACGGACGAGGATGTGCCGCGCCTTCACCTCGGCCGGCTGCACCTTGTCGACGCGGATGATGTGGAAGCCGAACACCGTCTCGATGACGGGGCTCAGCTGGCCGGGCGGGAGGGCGAACATCATCCGGTCGAACTCGGGGACCATGCGCCCGCGCCGGTTCCAGCCGAGATCCCCGCCCGTCTCCTTCGACCCCGGGTCGTCGCTGTACTTCTTCGCCAGCTGCTCGAAATTGCCGCCGGCACGCAGCTGCGTGAGCACGCTGTCGATGCGTGCCCGCCCCCTGGCCTTGTTCTCGGGACTCGGCGCCGGGTTGATCACGATCTGCCGGAAGGCGACCTGCGCGGGGCGCTTCGGCAGCGTGGCGCGGTTCTTCTCGAAGGCCTCGTTCACGTCGGCCTCGGAGACGGTGGCGCGCACGAGCTTCCCGTCGCCCTGCATCTTGCTCACCAGCTTGCGCTGCAGCTCCTGCTTGCGCGCCTGCTCGGTGAGCATGCGGCGGTATTCCTCGGGGGTGCCGAAGCCCGCGCCGCGGAGCGCGGTGCGGAACTCGGTCTCGCCGGGGAACTGGTCGTGCACCTTCTTGTACTGGGCGTCCACCGAGTTCTGGAGGTCGACGTCGTTGACCTCGACCTTCTCCACCGTCGCCTTCTGGATCAGGAGCTCGGCGTCGATCAGCTCGCCGATGAGGCGCTCGACGAGGACGCGCTGGCCGACGCTGTCGGCGGGAACGGGCATCCCCTGCGCGCGGCGCGTGTTGAGCTCCTCCAGCACCTCGCTCCAGAGGATCGGCTTGTCGCCGGCGACGGCGATCACGCGATCGACGTCGACGGCGGCGATGGGCTGGCGCGCGGGATTGCCCTGGGCCGCCAGCGACGAGGCGGCGGCGAGGGCGACGAGCGCGGCGAAGGGACGGGAGAGCTTCATGCGGTGACGGTACCCGGCGTGGCGCCCCGCGGTCCGGCGGCGCGGCGTGACGTGCACGAGCTGGGAAGCTCGCCGGGGCGCGCAGGGTTGCCTGCGCGCCCCGGCGAGGAGCGAACGGGGAGCCCGCGCCCGGTCAGGGCCGGGGCGGCGTGCCGCCCTGCGGTGCGCCGCCCTGCGGTGCGCCGGCCCCCGGCGCCATCGGCGCAGCGCCCTGCCCCGGCATGCCCGGGATGCCGTTGCCGGCGCCCGGCTGCCCCGGGAGCCCCGGCACCGCACTCGGCGGCGCCTTGGCATTGCGCGCCGAGTCGGCCGAGGTGCGGATCTTGGTCGCCGCCTCGAGCGCCGCGTCGAGCCCCGAATCGTAGACCTTCACGTCCGGGTACTTGAGGCGCAGGAGCTGCTCGAGGGGGCGCGGCATCTGCACGAAGAGGCCGTCCTTGGTGAGCATGTTCGCCACGAAGGTGTTGATGCGCTGCGCCACGAACCGCTGGCGCACCTCGGGGGTCGCCTTCTTGATGCTGTCCGGGAGCATCGCCGGCGCGACGCCGAGCGTCCCCCACGAGCTGGCCACGAAGTCGGAGAGCTCCTTGCGGAAGTTCCCCATCTCCTCGGCCGTGAGCGCGATCTTCGCGCTGTCGGCCTGGCGCAGGAACAGCTCGTTGCGCACGAAGTTGCGGACCAGGTTCGGGATCACCGTGTCCGGCGCGTTGGCGATCTGCGACGGGAGGTTGTTCTCCTGCGGATACGCGCCGATCCAGCGCACCATGTGGGCGGCGGTGAAGTCGCCCCCCTTCATGGTGGCGAGCACCATTTTGTTGTCCTTGAAGGCGTCGGCGTCGGCGACGATGTCGCGCACCATCTTGGGCGCGTCGGCCTTGACCTTCACGTCGCTCGACTTCTCGAGGTTGTCGAAGTAGGTGCTCTCGGCGCGCTGCTGCGCGAGCTGCTGCACCACCGGCGCGACCTGCTGCGCCACCTCGGCGTAGGTGGGGCGGTAGATGATGTGGAAGCCGAACTGCGAGGCCACGAGCCCCGAGATCTGGCCGGGCTTGGTGGCCAGCACGCCGTTCTCGAACTCGGGGACCATCACGTTCTTCTTCGACGGCCAGGGCGGGAGCTGGCCGCCCTGCTTGGCGGAGCCCGGGTCGGTGCTGAACTGGCCGGCGAGCTGCGCGAAGTTGCCGGCGTTCACGACGCGGCGGAGCGAGTCGGCGCGCTGCTGGATCGCGGCCCGCTCGATCGGCGCGGCGTTGGGGCGCACCGCGAGGAGGATGTGGCGCGCGACGAGCACCTCGCCCGCGTCGTAGCGGGTCTGCGCCTCGGTCGGCGAGACGGTCACCGGCCAGGTCTTGCTGACCTGCTGGTACCACTTCTGCGCCTTGATGTTGACGTACGGCGCCCAGAGTGCCTGGTCGAGCAGCTTCGCGTCGAAGAGCGAGTCGCCCGAGGCGGCGGCGCGGGCGAGGAGCTGGTAATCGATCCAGAGGTCGGCGACGACCTTGAGCACGTCCTTCTTCAGCGGGACCTTCGACTGGCCGGCGAGGTCGGCGAGCGTCTTGACGGACAGCTCTTCGGCGCCGGCCTTGGCCACCGTGTCGGTGTGCGCGCTCAGCGCGTCCTTGCCGCCGCATCCGGCGAGACCGAGGAGCAGGCTGCCGGCCGTGGCGGCGAGGGCGAGACTCTTCATGCGATCGGGAGGGAAAAGGGAGTCGTGCGGGCCCGCTGGCCGGGCCGCCCCGGGTCAGCCGGTGAGGCTGCGCAGGGCGCGCACGAGACCATCGAGGATGGCCGCCCCGCCCAGTCGGACGAGCCTCAGCGTCAGCGGGTGCGCCCGACGGACTTCCGCCTGGAACTGCACCTCGTGGAACGCGGCGCTCAGCCCCTTCATCCGGGGGACGGCATCGGGCCGAAACGTAATGCGCGCCTCCTCCCCCCGCACCAGCACGCTCTCGATCCCCAGCGTCCCGCCGAGGAGGCGCAGGGTGGCGACGTCGAAGTACGCCGCGGCGGCCGGCGGCACGGGGCCGAACCGGTCGCGCACCTCCGCCCGCAGCGCCTCGATGGTGGCGGCGTCGGGCGCCTTCACCAGCCGGCGATAGACGTCGAGCTTGAGGTCCTGCAGCGGGACGTAGTCGTCGGGGAGGTAGGCGGGCGCGTCGAGCGAGACCTCGGCCGGCTGCGGCGGTGGCGCCGCATCGCCGCGCTGGATGCGCGTGACCGTCTCCTCGAGCAGCCGCAGGTAGAGATCGAAGCCGACCGCGTGCACGAAGCCCGACTGCTCGGGGCCGAGGAGGTTCCCCGCCCCGCGCAGCTCGAGGTCCTTGAGCGCGATCCGGTAGCCCGAGCCGAGCTCCGTGTGGTGCTCGAGCACGCGCAGGCGGCGCTCCGCGTCCTCGTCGACCGCATCGGGGACGAGGAGGTAGCAGTAGGCGCGCCGGTGCGAGCGCCCCACGCGCCCGCGGAGCTGGTAGAGCTGCGCGAGGCCGAAGTGGTCGGCGCGATCGACGAACATCGTGTTCGCGTTCGGCACGTCGAGCCCCGACTCCACGATCATCGTGCTCAC
>JALOPO010000099.1 GCA_025453855.1 Gemmatimonadaceae bacterium | reverse complement strand
CCGCCGCGCTGGCTCACCTGGCTCGTCTCGCCGCTGCGGGGCGAGATCACCGCCGTGACCATCGAGCACGGGCTGTACGAGGGGCGCTTCTGGCTCCCGCGCATGCAGGTGGCGGAGGGGCGCGTGCAGGCCGCGAACGCGCGCGTGCTGATCCGCATCGAGCAGCGCTTCGACTACGCGGACGTGAACGGCCGCGACTTCGTGGCACCCGCGCGCTTCTCCGACGCGCGCCTGGCCGTGCGTGCGCACTACGACTCCCTCAGCCGCCTGGACAGCGTGCTCTCCGCACGGCGCACGGGCACGCGCCTGGCGAGCGACTCGCTGGTCGTGGTGCGGGCCTGGCGCGACTCGTCGTGGAAGCGATGGCGCACCCGCGCGGACAGCGTGCGGACGGCCGAGTGTGCCGCGACCGGCAGCTACACGCTGACCAGCTCGCGCTACGGCGCACGACTTCCCACGCAGGTGGTCGTGCCGTGCGACGAGGCGACGCTCGCCAACTCGCGCGAGTTCACCACCGACGTACTGGCGGAGAACGAGCGCACGTGGGGCACGGCGGAGCGTGAGCAGCTGGCCGCCGCGTTGCGCCTCGATCGGCAGGCGACATGGGCGCCGCAGCCGGTCACGTGGCACGCACTGAACGCGGAGTTCGTGCGCTACAACCGCATCGAGGGGCTGAGCGTCGGCGGCGCGCTGCGGCAGGAGCTCGGCCTCGGCTACGACTGGGAGGCGAGTGCACGCCTCGGGATCGCCGATCGCGAGCCGAACGCCGAGCTGGCGCTGCGGCGTGCGTCGGGGCGGAGCGCGTGGCGAGCGGCGGCCTACCGTCGCCTGGTGCAGTCCGACGACTACGGTGCCGCCTTCGCGCTCGGTGCGTCGATCCAGAACCTCATCCAGGGGCTCGACGAGCAGTTCTACCATCGCGCCGGAGGCGTGGAGCTCACGGGAACGCGCGAGTCGTTCGCGCGCGGCGGGCTCACCTGGCGCCTCTTCGCCGAACACCAGTGGGATGCGCGGCAGGGGACGAACTGGGCGCTTGCGCGGCTGTGGGATGGCAACGCCGGCTTCACGTCGAACATCATCGACACGATCCGTGCGCAGCCCGGCACCCTCGGCGGCGCGAGTGCGCGCTGGCGTCGTGCACTCGGCGACGACGGCTCGCCCTGGCGCCTGAGCAGCGACGTGCGGGGCGAGGCCGCCACCGGATCGTTCTCGTATGGTCGCGCCGCCTTCGACCTCACGGCCGAGCGGCGGCTCCCCGGTCGGCTGCGCCTGCTCGCGAGCGGGAGCGCGGGGTCGAGCGTCGGCGAGCTCCCGGTGCAGCGCTGGTGGAACGTGGGTGGCTGGCAGACGGTGCGCGGCGTCACCGCCGGGTCGCGTCGTGGCGATGCGTTCTGGCTCGGGCGCGGCGAGCTCTCGTGGCAGCGACGCGGTCGGGTACAGCCCGCCGTCTTCGCCGATGCGGGGTGGGCCGGGGATCGCGACCGCCTCTTCGACGGCGCGGGTCGTGCGATCCGGAGCGCCGGCGCCGGTGTCGCCTTCTTCAACGGGCTGTTCCGCTTCGACGCGGCCCGCTCGCTCGAGCGCGATGGACGCTGGCGCTTCGAGACCTACGCGGTGGCGCGGTTCCAGTAGCGTCCAGCGCGCGCGCGAACACCGCCGGCTACTTGTCGGCGACGATCACCCCGCACGCCACCCGCGCGCCGGCATTGCCGGACGGATCCGTCACGTTGTCGTCGGGTCTGGCGTGGAGCACCAGCGCCGCCCCGTCGGCATCGAGCAGGGGGAGCGCCGCGGCGAGGGAGCCCGCCGGCGTGGCGCCATCCACGGTCCCCGTGCGATCCATGCGCATCACGAGATCGGGCAGGTCGCCGAGGTGAGCGGATTGCGCATGCCGTGCTTGCGCCCGGTCGGGTTCCAGTGGGCACCGGCGCTCTCGAACGGCGGCTCGCAGCGTCCCACCGCATGCAGGTGCATGGCGTACCGACCGGGCGGCATGCCGCGGAGCGTCCCCGTCAGTTCCAGCACCGAGCGTCGCTCGGCGATGAAGACGATGCCGAGGTCGCGGCCCGAGGCGTCGCGCATGCGCGCGCGTGCGCCGGTGACGCGTGGCAACTCGACGGTCCCGTCCCGGACCGTGGTGGCGCGGTTTCGCGCCGACGCGGAGCTCCCGGTCGCCGCCCCCGTCGTGCGGGCATCGCTGCGCGCCGCCGGCACGAGCCGGAGCACGTCACCGGCGGGCGCGTCGGTCACGGCGTACACGAAGCCGTCCGGCCCTTGCGCGAGGGCGCGGATGCGCGCCCGCAGCTCGCCGAGGTAGCGCTCCTCCTGCACCACGCGCCCGTCACGGAGCGCGAGGCGCACCACGCCACCGGGATTCAGCGAGCCGACGAGGGCGATCACCGGATCCCAGTAGTAGACGGGCTGCTCGAGGCCGGCCTTCGTCGTCCCCTCGCCGATCTTCGTCCCGCTGTAGTTGATGCCGTAGCTGATCACCGGCCAGCCGTAGTTGCGACCGCGCGCCGGCTGATTGAGTTCGTCGCCGCCGCGCGCGCCGTGCTCCACGGTCCAGAGCCTGCCGTCCGCGTCGAGCGTGGCCGCCTGCACGTTGCGGTGGCCGAGCGACCAGATCTCCGGGCGCACGCCGGCCCGCCCCACGAACGGATTGTCGCGCGGGATCGTCCCGTCGGCATTGATGCGCACCACCTTGCCGAGCAGCGATCCGGGCTGCTGCGCCTGCTCGCGATAGTCGAAGCGATCCCCCTGCGTGATGAAGAGCGTGCCGTCGGCGTGCGGGACGACGCGCGACCCGAAGTGATTCGGCCCCTCGACCTTGGGGAGCTGCCGGTAGAGCACGCGCAGCTCGGTGAGCGTGCGCGCGTCGGGCGAGAGGCGCGCGCTCGCGACGGCGGTGCCGGCAGTCCCGTTCTCGCCGGGCTCGGCATACGAGAGGTAGATCCGGCGCGACGTCGCGAAGTCCGGCGCGAGCGCGACGTCGAGCAGTCCCCCCTGGCCGCGTGCGAAGACCGTGGGAACTCCCGTCACCGGTGGCGAGATCGTCCCGTCGGCGCGCACGACGCGCAGCCGGCCGGGACGTTCGGTCACGAGCATGCGGCCGTCGGGGAGAAAGGCGATCGCCCACGGATGTTCGAGCCCGCGTGCGATCGTCTCCGCACGCACGACGCCGGGGACGCTGCGCGGCGTCGGCGAACGCGGCGCCGGGCCGGCCTGCGGCCCCGCGCTGCAGGCGAGGAGCCCCGTGCCGATCACGGCAGCGATGGTCGCGGTGCGCGGGGAGTGGATCGCGAGCGGCATCGTCGTACGCTCCGGCGTGGGGAACGCGGGCGACCGGTGCGACGTCGATCGCCGCACCACCCCGCGAGCGGCTGCCGGGGCAACCGGTGTGCCGCACGCGCGGGCGCGCTATGATCCGCGCATGCTCGACGCACTGCTGAAGTCGCTGCACGTGATCGCCGCCACGCTCTTCCTCGGCAACGTCGTCGTCACGGGGATCTGGGCCGCACTCGTCTTCCGCGCCCGCACGCGCGCCGCCGACTTCGCCGTCGCCGCCCGCGCGATCTGGGTCACCGACATCCTCTTCTCGATGATCACGCCCACCGTGCTCGTGGTGACGGGCGTGGTGCAGGCGCAGCGGCGCGCGCTCCCGCTCCTCGGCACGCCGTGGATCCGCGACAGCATCCTCCTGCTCGTCGGCGGCACGCTGCTCTGGCTCGTGATCCTGATCCCGGCGCAGGTGCAGCTCGGGCAGGCGGCCGCGGCCGACGACGATGCCGCGCTGCGCCGGGCCTATCGACGCTGGACGGTGGTCGGCTGGCTCGCGACGGTGCCGCTCGTGCTGTCGGTCTGGCGCATGGTCGCGAAGAGCTGACCGCGCACCGTCAGCCGACGGCGACCATCTCCTGTGACGCGCGCCCGCGTCGGCGTACTGCGGCGCCCGGCCGGTCGGGGAGCTCGAGCGCCCGCACGAGCCAGGCGAGGATCTCGTCGGTGCCGAGCGGCCGCGCGAAGAGGTAGCCCTGGCCGAGCGCGCAGCCGAACTCGCTGAGGATCGCGCGCTGGGCGTCGGTCTCGATCCCCTCGGCCACCGTGCGCAGCCCGAGCGACTGGCCGAGCCCGACGATGGTGCGCGCGAGGGCGGCTTCGTGCCCGCTGCCGCGCTTGAGTCCCTCGATGAAGAGGCGGTCGATCTTGATCACGTCGACCGGGAGGTGCTGGATGTAGCCGAGCGAGCTGTAGCCCGTGCCGAAGTCGTCGATGGCCAGCGACACGCCGAGCGCCTTGAGCTCGCGCAGCCGCGCGGGCATCTCGCCGTCGGTGCCCACGAAGCCCGTCTCGGTGATCTCGAGCGTGAGGAGCGAGGGGGCGAGCCCGGTCTCGCGCAGCACCTCGCGCACGGTGGTCACGATCGACGGCTCCTCCAGCTGGCGTGGGCTCACGTTCACGCTCACGCCGATCGGGTCGAGCAGCCCGGGCATCGCGTTCCAGCGCACCGCGGTGCGGCACGCCTCGCCGAGGATCCAGCGGCCGAGCGGGACGATGAGCCCCGTCTCCTCGGCGATGGGGATGAAGACGTCGGGCGTGATGGCGCCGAGGGCGGGATGCCGCCAGCGCACGAGCGCCTCGAGCGTGACCGGCCGCCCCGTCTCGATGCGCACCACGGGCTGGTAGACGAGCGTGAACTCGGCGGCGTCGATCGCCACACGCAGGTCGGCCTCGAGCCGCATGCGCTCCACGGCGCGCACGTGCATGCGCGGCTCGAAGCAGGCGTAGCGGTTCTTGCCGGCCTGCTTGGCGTCGTACATCGCCACGTCGGCATCGCGCAGCAGCTCGTCGGCGCCCAGCTGCGTCTCGGCGCGCACGATCCCCACGCTCGCCCCCACGATCACCTCGCGCCCCTCGAGCAGTACCGGCGCCTGCATCGCATGCAGCACCCGCTCGGCGACGATCGTCGTCTCGCCGGCGGTGCGCACGCGGTCGAGCAGGATCGCGAACTCGTCGCCACCGAGGCGGGCCACGATGTCGCAGCCGCGCGTGGCGTGCAGGAGGCGACGCGCGACCTCGAAGAGGAGCTGGTCGCCGGCGGCATGGCCGAGCGAGTCGTTGACCGTCTTGAAGTTGTCGAGGTCGAGGAAGAGCACCGCCACGCTCCCCGGCTGGTCGTGCGCGGCCGCCAGCGCGCGCTCCACGCGATCGCGGAAGAGCGTGCGGTTGGCGAGGTTGGTGAGCGGATCGTGGTACGCCTGCCAGGTGAGCTGCGCCTCGAGTGCGCGACGCTCGGTGATGTCCTGCATCATCACCACGAGGCCGGCGCGCCCGTCGGGCGACTCGGCGCGCGAGGCGGTGAGCTCCACCCAGACGACGCGGCCGTCACGGCGGACGAAGCGCTGCTCGAAGGTGGCGCTCTGCTGCTCACCCGACTCGAGCCGCACGAGCGCCTCCCGCGTGGCGGCGTGGTCGTCGGCGTGGACGAAGCGCGTCCACGGGTGCCCGATGAGCTCGGGGGCCTGGTGGCCGAGCAGCGACTCGATGGCGCGATTGGCCTCCACGAAGACGCCGCGCGGGTCGGTGAGCGCGATCGCCACCGCCGCCTGGTCGAAGACCGCGCGCAGCCGTGCCTCGCTGGTGCGCACCGCCTCGGCCACGCGGCGCTCCTCGGTGACGTCGCGCATGATCACGAGCACGTGTCCCATCCCCCGCGTGGAGCCGAGCGGGGCGAAGGTGGCCGCGGCCCAGCGTACGCCGGGCGCGCCACGCGTGCGCAGGAGGAGCGTGCGCGGCTCGCCGCGCGCCGCCGCCTGCAGCATCTCGTCGGCGAGCGGGAGGTCGTCGGCGACCACCAGCGCGCCCAGACCGTCGGCGCGGAAGTCGGTGCCCATCGCGCGCGCCGCCTCGTCGGCGGCGCGATTGCCCTGCCGCACCGTGCCGTCGACGCGGACCACGAGGATGATGTCGGAGGCGGTGTCGAGCACGGCGCGATGCTGCGTGGTGCGCCGCCGCAGTTCGCCGATGATGAACGACATCACCGTCGCGAACTGCACCATGAAGACGACGAAGGCGACCGCGCTCGCGGCGGCGACCCACGGACTGCGCGCCAGCAGGCCGTAGCCGAGGAAGGGCGACGGCGGCGTGATCCCGGTGAGCTGCACCGCGAGCAGCGTCACGTAGGCCACGATCCCCATCAGCGTGACCAGGCGCGCGAGCCGCGGGGCGAGGGCGGCATAGGCGGAGACGACGAGGAAGAGGTAGAGCGTGTTCGTGAACCAGAGCCCGCTCCCCATGAGCGACACGTACGCCGTGCCGCCGATCACGTCGCCGACGTGCGAGGCCATGAGCTGCGCCTCGGGATACGGCGCGAGGCGTCGCTGCACCCGGTCGAACCACCAGAGCTCGAGCGCGCGCACCACCATCCACGCGAGCGCCACCAGCGCCGCCGCGATGGGGACGCCGGGCATCACGAGCGCCCCCACGACCGTCACCGCCGCGAGCGTGCCGATACACGCGAAGCGCAGGCGCAGGTTGGCGTCGAGGCTCTTGCCGGAATAGGAAAGCGAGAAGGCCATGGGCGGGGAAAGGCCGACGATTCAGGCGTTCCCCTAGGTATCGACCGACGGTGCACGCATCTTCACCTGACGCATGCCTGACATGCATGTGTCGCCGAAGGCGCCGACAGCACCGCCAGCCAGCTGAACGGCGCCTGACTGCGCGCGCGTCAGAACCAGCGGCCGAAGCGCAGGAACCAGAGCGACCGCGCGACGCTGTTCCGGCCCCACTGCACGCGCAACGGGCCGATGGGCGTCTCCGCGCCGACACCGAGGCGCGCACCGGTGAGCCAACGTCCGCTGAACGGCGCGCGCGGATCGTCCGAGGTCTGGCCGGCCATGGGCGTGACCACCACGTCGAGCGGGCCGAGGAGCGTGTGCGCGACATCGGCGGTCATGTAGAGCTGCCCCACGCCGAGCCGCTCGCCGATGCGCAGCCCGGCGAAGCCGTCGCGTTCGCCGAGCGGGAGCCAGAGGTGGAGCGGCGCCTCACGATTGAGCCACCCGACGCGCACGGTCGGCGTGATCTTGAGCTTCCCGCGCTCGATGAGCGCCGAGCTGGCGACGGTCGCGCGCACGAAGCGCCCGGTTGCCTCGACATCGGCGACGAAGTTGCGCTGCCACGCCGGCCAGGTGGCGTTCAGGTGGAGCGTGGCGCCGGCGGTGGTGACGGCCGGGTCGGTCACGCGCGTGTCGTTCCACCGGCGCCCGATGACACCGAGCCGCGCCTGCCACCGCAACCCGAGCGGGAACTCGTAGCCGGCACGCAGCACGATCTCGCGGATGTCGGGAAAGTCGCCGCGCGCGAGCTCGTCGCCCCGGTCGGTGAAGCGGCGCACCTGCTCGTGCCCGTAGAGCAGCGAGACGAAGGGCGTCCCCTCGTACTCGAGGTTGTCGTAGGCGCGGTAGCCGGTGAGCTCCACGTCCTGCCGGAAGACGCCGAGGGTGCCGCGCATCGACCCCTCCATGCGATCGGCGAGGAAGCGGCGGTCGACGCCGCCGAACCAGGCGCGCCCGCCGTAGTCGTTGTCGAAGACGAGCCCCGCGGCGAGCACGCGTCGCGGCGCGCGCACGAGCACCGGCGCGAAGAGCACCGAATCACCGCTTGGTCGCGGATTGAGCCAGACGGCGCGCACGCGCTCCGCATTCGAGAGGCGGTCGAGGCGACGCATGACGGTGTCCACCTCGACCGCACGTTGCGCACGCACGCCGAGGGTGCGGTCGAGCAGGAGACGGCCGTCGTAGGCGGTGCCGGGGGCGACGAGACGACGCGCCACCGGGGGGACGATGCCGCGCGCCACGGGGAGGCGCGGCAGGCACGTGTCGCGCGCGATGCGCAGCGCGGCCGCACGCCCGCGCGCGAGCATCGCGTCGATCGTGGCGTCGCTGAAGTCGAGGTTCGACTGTCCGCTCACGTCGCTCGTGATCTCGATGTCGCCGCTGCGCAGCTGCGGCGGATTCTGCGAGAAGAGGAGCCCCATCATCCGCGCGGCGATCGCGCCGCCGGTCGGTTCGACCTTCGTGCGCGCCGTGTCGAGGAGTTGCGAGACCATCACGAAGCGCGCACCGGCGTCGCGCGCGACGGTCACCGGCACGTTCTCGGCGATGCCGCCGTCGACCAGCACCTGGCCGGTGGCGTCGACCAGCGGCTCGAAGACGAGCGGGATCGCGAAGCTGGCGCGCACCGCCTCGGCCAGGTCGCCACGGCCGAGCACCACCTTCTGGCCGGTGGCGATGTCGGCGGCGACGGCGCGAAAGGGGATCGGGAGGCGGTCGAAGTCGCCGCGCGCGATGAGGTTGCCGCGCAGCATGAGCGCCGACATCAGGTTGTTGATGCGCGTCTCGTCGGCGCCGCCGATCGCCAGCTGGAGCGCCGACGCCTCGCCCTGCTCCCAGATCAGGAGCGCGGGGGCGGTCCCGAGGGCGCGCGGCGCGCGGAAGCGGGCACGCAGGCCCACGGCGCTGGCCACGGGATACTGGCGCGCGAGCCGCTCGATCTCGATGCCCGTGTAGCCGCTCGCGTAGAGCGCGCCGACGATCGCGCCCATGCTCGTCCCGACGACCAGGTCGGGGCGCACGCCGAGCGAGTCGAGCACCTGGATCACGCCGATGTGCGCGATCCCCTTGACCCCGCCGCCGGGGAGGACGAGCGCGATGCGACCGGCGCGACAGGCGCGCGTGACGGTGTCGCCGAAGCCGGCGATCGCTGCGGGGGGCGGCCGCATGGCGGCGCGAGCGGCCGCACCGCCGTCTTGGTCCGATGTCGCGTGCGCGAGCGGCGCCTGGCTCGCCGCGCCGCGCACGAGCGCGACCTGCGCGAGACCGACCGCGAGGAGGGCTGCGCGGTGCG
>JALOPO010000551.1 GCA_025453855.1 Gemmatimonadaceae bacterium | reverse complement strand
CTCGGCCTGCGGGCGGCGGACGGGACCCCGCGCGCCTCGTGGGACAGCGTGCTCGCGGCGACGCGCCGGATCGGGCTGCGCTGAGCCCCTCTGGGGACGCGCGAGGGGCGCACTTCCGCTGCGGAAGTGCGCCCCTCGTTGCCGATCGACCCGAGCCTCAGCGACGCCAGCCCAGCGCGACGATGAAGCGGTTCAGGTTGAAGAAGTTGATCCCCTGGTGCTCGATCACGAGCTCCGGCGTGCCGGGCCCGCCGAGCCGCTGCAGCCCCGCGAGCGGGATCGAGACGCCGTACGAGGGCGTCGCCACCAGGTCGAGCCCATCACGCGATCCCACCGGATTGCTGAAGTTCAGGAAGCCGACACCGATCGCGACACGCGGCCGGAAGCGGAACAGCTCACCGAACTCGTAGGCCGCATTGGCGGCCACGTACGTCGACGTCCCGCCGTTGCCGAAGCCGAAGGCGAGCTCCGGCACGAGCCGCAGGGCGAGCAGGTTCGGTGACACCGACCCGAGGTCGATGCGCCCGCCGAGAACCAGCTGTCCCGCGTCGTTGGCGGTGAAGCCCGAGTAGAGCACGCCCCCCTGCACGCCCGGCTCGGCGAAGAGGCGACGGTTGCTCACCACCGTGCCCGGTGTCGACGTGGGGATGCGGAGCGTGTCGCCCTGCGCCGTGATCGCCGTCGTGGTCGCAGGCGGGGCCGGCGTGGTGACGACGGTGGTCGTCGGCGCCGAGGCGCGACGGGCCTGCGCATCGCGCTGCAGCTCGTCGCGGATGATCGAGCGCACATCCTCGGAGCTGAGCGAGGGCGACGTTGGTGCCGGCTGCTGGGCAGGCTGCGGCGCCGGCTGCTGGTTCACCGGCGGCTGCGGCTGCATGGCACGGGGCGACACCTGCGTCGACTCCTTCTCGACGCGTGCACGGTTCATCTCCACGTCGCCATCGTACGACCCCTGCACCTGGCCCGGCTGCAGCATCGGCATCGGCGGGAGCGGCTGCGTGGCCGGGAGCGGACGGTACTCGCGACGCATGCGGTTCGTCGCGGGGTCGCGGAACTCGCGCACCAGGCGATTGCCGTCCTGGTACTCGCGCACCACCAGGTTGTTGGGCTCCTGGAACTCGCGCACGATCCGGTTGCGGCTGTCGCGGTACTCGCGCAGCAGCGGCCGCTGAGGCGCCACGCCCGGCTGCATCATGCCCGGCTGCATCCCGCCCGCCATCACCTGGCCGGCCGGCACGCCGATCACGAGCGGCTGCTGCGCCTGCGCGGGCTGTTGCGGTCCGTAGCGGATGATGATCTCGCCTTCGGTCGGCACCACCACCTCGGCCGTCCGCTGGCTCGCGTACCCCTCGCGCGCGCTGTCACCACGCACGCGGAGCCGCTCCAGATTCGCGGCGGTCGCGCGACTTCTCGTCGTCACGACGCCCATCGCGCCGGTCGTCGAAGCGACGACGATCGCCCGCGAAGGCGAGGGCACTGTCCGCCCGGACGCCGCGCAACGTATCGGTGACGACGCGCAGGTTGCCACCCTTCGCGAGCGCCTTCTCGGCGTCCTCCCCGCGGAGCGTGTCGCCGTCGGCGGTGATCACGTAGCGCTCGATGATCAGCTCTCCGTCGCGCTCGAGCTTGGGATCGATGTCGCGACGCGCCAGCCGCTCCCCCGACTCGCGGTCCACGAAGACCGTGTCGTTCTTCGGCTTCTCGGCCACCTTGCGACGGTTGCCGCGGCCGCCGACCCCGAAGCTGACGCCCAGCGCGTACTGCCAGTTGCTGCGCAGCTGCGAGGCATCGACCACGTCCTCGGTGCGCCCGCCACGCGACGTGAGCCAGTTGCGCGCGCTGGCATTGAGCGTGAAGCGCGCCCCGAGCGGAATCTTGGCACCGCCACCGAGGATCAGGGCGGTCTGGTCGGCCGGGATCACCGTCGGCGCGGCGCCGTTGGACAGCGCGTTGTAGCTGTTCGTGAAGTCGATCTGCCCCGCACCCGCGATCAGGTACGGGTTGATGCCGGGGCCTGCGTTGAGCGCGAACTGCGCCTCGCCGCCGTAGCCCTGCACTCCCTGCGTGCGATTGAAGTTGTCGTTCGTCCCGCGCCAGTAGAAGGCGCGCAGCCCGACCAGCGGACCGAAGTCGATGCCCGTGCGCGCGCCGACGATGTACTGCTCCGGCAGCCCGCTCGAGCCGGCGAAGTCGAAGCGCCCGGCGAACACGTCGACCGGCAGCGCGACATTCCCGAGCTGGTACTGCGGCGTGTCGTCGTACGTCACCGCGCCACCGCCGAACGGCACGGTCAGGCCGGCGCCGTACGTCAGGTTGCTGCGCAGTTTGTTGGCGTCCACGTCGGCGTCCACCGGGAGGCCGTTGCGCGGGAGGCCGAGCAGGAGCCGGCGATCGACACGGAAGCGGAGGTCGTCGACGAAGAGGTTGAGGCGGAGCCCGCCCGGCTTGCCGAAGCGCAGCCCGCCGCCGTAGCTGAGCGCGATGCGCTCGGACGTCTCGCCTCCGCTCGGGTCGAAGCGGAGGATCGAGCCACCGCCGCGCACGAATGGCGTCCAGCCGCCCACGCTGAAGTTGTAGACGACGCTCGCGCCGTAGTTGCGCACGTCGAGGCCGGGATTCTGCGGCGGGTCGTCGACGCCCAGCCGATCGTACAGGTCACGGATCCCGGTGTTGCTCCCCTGATTGGTGAGGTAGAAGCCCTGCAGCTCGATGCGCCGGCCGAAGACCATGCCAAGCCGGCCGCCATAGAGCAGCGAGTTGTCGATGCCGAGCGAATTGTTCCACGAGACCTGCTGGGCCGTCGGCGTCACGCTGAATCGCAGGTCCTGCGCATGGGCGGCGAGGCGGCACGTCGCGCCTGGCCCTTCGCGCGAGTCTTCTTGCGCTTCGTCATGTTGTCCCCTGGGGAAAGGGCGCTGCGCCATCCATGCTGGCGAGAACGCGGCGCCGTGTTGCCGGTCGGTGCGGGGCGCGCACGGGTGGGTGCGCGCCGATCGGTTCCGCACGTGGTGCGTGTCGCCGGTCGGGGGAGCAACCGATGTGCCATGCATCGGTTGCGGCGAGCGACGCATGCGCGCACTCGCCAACGACGATCGCTGCGCGGTGGCGTGCGGTGCATGCGTGCGGGGTGCTGCGCGTCGCGCGTGCACGCGTGCAGCCGGGTGCCGACTCCGTGTGCACGGGAGCGTGTGTGCGCTGCAGCCGCGCGAGTGACGTGACAGCTTCGCGCAGCAGGCAGCGGGACAGCACGACGCGAGCGTCGTGGTGGATGCACCGAGGGGCGGTCACGTCTCGTGTGCCGCGCATGACGACGATGGACATCGTGTCGCAGCATGGGCCGCCGCCGCGAGGCTCGTCCGACCGGCACGCGGCGGGCGGCAATGCTGGCCGCCGTGGCCCGATCCATGCCCCCGTGAGGGTGCGCGGGGTCCTGTCGACGCCCGCGACTCTTCCCTCAGCTGGAGACATCGCGATGGCCGACGATCGCAGCACGACCGACATCCTCAACGACCTGATCGAGACCTGCAAGGACGGCGCGGATGGATACCGTGCAGCCGCCGAAGACGTGCAGGACAGCTCGCTCAAGGCGCTCTTCACCCAGCTCGCCGCGCAGCG
>JALOPO010000550.1 GCA_025453855.1 Gemmatimonadaceae bacterium | reverse complement strand
CGCGCCACCATCACGTGATGCCGCGCATGATGCTCGCCCACCGTGAGGATCCCCGCGAAGCCGAGCGCACGGATCCGCGCCTCGCCCGCGGCATCACCGGCGGTCGCCGTCGTCACCGTCATCTGCACGCCGCCAGGCACCTCGCGGACCGTCGCCCGGAACGGTGACTCCTCGGCCAGCATGTGCGCGTGCTCGCGCGTCATGCGGCGGATCGCCCCCACCGTGCGCCCCGCGCCGCGGATCGTGAACGTGGCACCACCGGCGACGCGCGCCATCGTCGCCGTCGAGCGCAGCACCACCTCGTCCATGTCGATGAGATGCGAGCGCAGCGCCTCGATGTCGACCTTCGACCAGTCGGTCGACGGATCGGCCTCTAGCAGCCGCACCGCCTCGGCCAGCGCGGCGAAGGCCGCGTTGCCCGGCTGCACCGGGGCGGTCGCACGGGCGGTCGACATGTCGTGTCCGTGCGCATGTCGGGCACCGCCCGCCGGTGCCGATGCGGCCGGCGTGCCGGTCGGGTGCACGTGCTGCGCGACGAGCGGTGACGCGGCGCAGGTCACGCCCGCGACGAGGAGCGTGTGCATCGCACGCGTGACGAGGCGGCTGGCTGCGGGCTGGGGCATGGGTCGAAGGGGAAATGGACGCTGACGCGTCACGGCGACGCGGGAGTCGTGCGGACGGGAGTGCCGGAAACCGTCGGCACCCTGCATCGTATCCAACTTCGCACTCCTTCGCGCGGCGTCGGCGGCAGGCCCGGCGCCCTCCCGCTTTCCGGCCCGCGTTCCCACGCCCATGCGATCACCCTTCGTTCGCCACCCCGCCGTGCGCCCCGTGCGCGTGTCACAGGCCGCGCTGACGGCCGCCGTCGTCATCGGCACGACGGCGGCGGGGCTCCCTGCGCAGGCGCCGCGTCGCGCCCCCGCCGCCGCGCGCCCCGCGTCGGCCGCGCCGGTGGTCGGCGCCACCGTCGAGGGGATCACCGAGTACCGCCTCGCCTCGAGCACCTCGTCTTCAAGGGGACGCCCAAGCACCGCGACATCCCCAGGGAGCTCACCGAGCGCGGCGCCCGCCCCAACGGCACCACCTGGTTCGACCGCACCAACTACTTCGAGACCGTCCCCGCCACCGACGAGAACCTCGAGTGGGCGCTCGACCTCGAGGCCGACCGCATGGTCAACTCGTTCATCGCGCGCAAGGATCTCGAGAGCGAGATGACGGTCGTGCGCAACGAGTTCGAGGCCGGCGAGAACAGCCCCGAGGGGAACGTCATCCAGGCGCTCCTCGCCACCGGCTTCCAGTGGCACAACTACGGCAAGAGCACCATCGGCGCGCGCAGCGACATCGAGAACGTGCCGATCGAACGGCTGCAGGCCTTCTACCGCAAGTACTACCAGCCCGACAACGCGGTGCTCGTGGTGGCCGGCAAGTTCGACCCGCAGAAGACGCTCGCGCTCATCACGCGCAAGTTCGGTGCGATCCCGAAGCCCGTCCGCACGCTCGAGAAGGGGAACCTCCTCTACCCCACCTACACGCGCGATCCCGCGCAGGACGGCGAGCGCACGGCCGTCGTGCGTCGCGTCGGCGACAAGCAGCTCGTGGGCGTGCTCTACAAGGTCCCGGCGCTCGCGCATGCCGACAACGCGCCCGTGCAGGTGCTCGCCACGCTCCTCAAGCAGGCGCCGGGCGGGCGCCTCTACAAGGCGCTCGTCGACACGAAGCTCGCCGCCAGCGTGCAGGGCTTCACCTTCGACCTGCGCGAACCCGGGGCGCTCATGGCCTGGGCGGAGCTGCGCAAGGAGCAGTCGGCCGACAGCGCCCGCGCCGCGATGCTCCGCGTGCTCGACGGCGCGCGCAGCACGCCGTTCACCGCCGAGGAGGTGGAGCGCGCGCGCAACGAGCTGGTGAGCGCCGTCGAGCAGCTCCTCGACAACTCCGAGCAGGTCGCTCACCGAGGCCGAGGCGAGCGGCGACTGGCGCCTGCTCCACCTCACGCGCGATCGCCTCAAGGCGGTGACGCCGGCCGACGTGCAGCGCGTCGCCCAGGCCTATCTCAAGCCCGACAACCGCACCGTCGTCGCCTTCCAGCCGGTCGACAAGCCGGATCGTGCCGAGATCCCCGAGGCGCCCGACGCGCAGTCGCTGGTGCGCGACTACAAGGGGTCGCAGAAGGTGGCCGAGGGCGAAGCCTTCGACGCCACGCCCGCCGTGATCGACGCGCGCTCGCAGAAGGGGGCGCTCGCCAACGGCATGCGCCTCACGCTCCTCCCCAAGCGCACGCGTGGCGGCGTGGTGCAGGGGACGCTCCTCCTCCGTTTCGGCACCGAGCAGACGCTGCGCGGCCAGCGCGTGGCGCAGGCGGTCACCACCGCGCTCCTCGATCGCGGCACGCGCGATCGCTCGCGGCAGGCGATGAAGGACACGCTCGACAAGCTCAAGGTGAACATCGGCTTCAACGGGAGCCCCGGCGTGCTCGCGGCGAGCTTCAACGCCAAGCGCGAGACGCTCGTCCCCGCGCTTCGGCTCCTCGCCGAGATCGTGCGCCGGCCGGCGCTCGACAGCACGGAGCTCGAGAAGCTCCGCACCGAACGCCTCGCGCAGCTCGAGGCTGCGCGCAGCGAGCCGCAGGCGATCGTCTTCACCGCCGTCGGCCGGGTGGGCGCCGTCACCGATCCGCAGCACCCGCGCTACGAGCCGTCCATCGAGGAGGAGATCGCCGACTGGAAGGCGATCGGCGCCGCGCCGCTCCGCGCCTTCCACGCGCGCTTCTACGGCGCGCGCAACGGCGACCTGGGGCTCGTCGGCGACTTCGACGCGGATTCCGTGCGCGCCCTCGCGCAGTCGCTCTTCGGCGACTTCACGAGCAGCGAGCCGTGGGTCATGGTCCCCGATCCGTACCAGCGCAGCGACTCGACGCTCGTGAACGTCGAGACCCCCGACAAGGCCAACGCCGTCTTCGCCGCGGTGCAGACGGTCCGGCTCTCGGACGGCGATCCCGACTACGCCGCGATGCAGATCGCGGGCGAGATCCTCGGCGGCGGCTTCCTCAAGAGCCGCATGGCCGATCGCCTGCGCCAGAAGGACGGGCTGAGCTACGGCGTCGGCTCGTTCCTGCAGGTCTCGCCCGGCGACTCGGCCGGCAAGCTGATCACCTTCGCCATCTACGCGCCGCAGAACCTCGACCGCCTGCAACTCGGCGTCCGCGAGGAGCTCGACCGCTTCGTCAGGGACGGCGTGACGGCCGAGGAGCTCGAGGCGGCGCGCACCGGCTGGCTGCGCGGGCGCCAGCAGAGCTACGCCAACGACAACGAGCTCGTGGGGCTCATGACCTCGCGTCGTCGCTGGAACCGCACCTTCACCGGCTACGACCTCGCGCTCGAGCAGCAGGTGCGCACGCTCACCGTGGCCGACGTGAACGCGGCGATCCGCAAGTACGTCGACCCGAAACAGACCGTCATCATCCGCGCCGGCGACTTCGACGGCGCGCGGAAGAAGGCCGCCGCGACGCCCTGATCCGCGCGCGCTCCTCGTTCGCACGCACCGCCGCTCCCGATCCGATCGGGGGCGGCGGTGC
>JALOPO010000549.1 GCA_025453855.1 Gemmatimonadaceae bacterium | reverse complement strand
TTCGCATCGTCGCGTCCCGCAGTGAAGGATGATGACTGCAGTTCTTCATCCCTGTGTCTTCATCGCGTCTCCTCGCGATCCTTCGCATCATCGCGTCCCGCAGTCCCCGATCCGGAACCGACACGCACGTCGCCGCCCTCCGGTCGTCCCCGCTCCTCCGCTCTCCAGCAGTTCGACCCTGGAAGCGGAATCGGAGCCCGCCGACGCCACACCCCCGACGGACGCCGGCGACGGCTCAGGCGCCGGCGCCGAGGTCGGTGAGGCGCTGGGAGGTGGTGTCGTTGGCGTTGCGCCCGTCCGGCGCGAGCGAGGTCCACCAGATGCTCGGCGCCCAGACGACCCCGGGGCGGATGCCGTCGTGCACGCGGGCCCGCGCGTGGAAGGCGCCGCGATCGTTCGCGATCTCGACCATCGTCCCCTCGTCGATGCCGCGCGTGCGCGCGTCGTGCGGATGGACGATGCACTCCGGTTCGCGCGCGGCCCGGCGCAGCGAGCCGACGTTGACGAAGGTCGTGTTCAGGAACTGGTGCGCGGGGCTCGAGATGAGCTGCAGCGGAAACCGCGCCGCGAGTGCGGGCGCCGTCTCGGGCAGCTCGTACGGCGGGATGTAGGTCGGCACCGGATCGAAGCCCGACTCGGCGAGCCGCGGCGAGACGAACTCGCAGCGGCCGCTCGGTGTCGGGAAGCCGCCGTCCGCATACGGCAGGAAGGGGCGGGGAACGGCGAGGCGCATCCAGCCGCGCTCGCGCAGCGCCTCGAAGGTGATCCCCTCGAGTCGCGGCGCGTTCGACGCGAGCGCCTGCCGGATGAGCGTGATGTCGTCGTCGGCGAAGCACGGATCGTCGAGACCCATGGCCCGCGCCAGGCGGCGGAAGATCTCGGTGTTGGGGAGCGACTCGCCGAGCGGCGCGATGGCCGGCGTGTTGAGCGTGACGTGGTAGTGGCCGTAGGCGAGGTGCACGTCCCAGTGCTCGAGCTGGGTCGTCGCGGGAAGCACGTAGTCGGCCCAGCGCGCCGTGTCGGTCAGGAAGTGCTCGAGCACGACGGTGAAGAGCTCCTCGCGCGCGAGCCCCTCGATCACCGTGCCGCGCTGCGGCGCGATGGCGGCGGGGTTGCTGTTGTAGACGACCATCGCCATCACCGGCGGCCCGCCGACACCGGCATCGGGCGCGGTGAGCGCCTCGCCGAGGCGCGCCATGTTGATCGTACGCACCGGTGGCGAGAGGTCGGGACGCTCGGGTGAGGGCCGGGAGACAGGCGATCGTGCGCACCGCCATGCCACCACCGGCATGGCGTTGCAGTCCGTAGTTCACGCGGATGAAGCCGGCGCGGGCGCGCCCGTACTCCTCGCCAAGCTGCTCGATGCGCGATTCATCGAGCCCCGTGACCTCGGCGACGCGAGCGGGCGGCCACTCGGCGGCACGCGCGCGCAGCTCGTCGACCCCGGTCGTGTGGCGCGCGACGTAGTCGTGATCGATGAGGTCGCGGGGAGCCACTCGTCGCACTGTTCGGCGGTGCGCGTCCGGATGGGGTCGATGCAGAGCAGTCGCGCGCCGTTCGCGCGGGCCTCGAGGATGAAGGGCCAGAGGTGCGGGTTGGCGGTGAGCGTGTTGGTCCCCCAGAGCACGATCAGGTCGGCCTGCGGCACACCTTCCGGATCGGTGCCGATGTTCGCGCCGACGGTCATCGCCATGCCCACGCGCCCTGCTTCGGCGCAGATGGTGCGCGCGAGCATGCTGGCGCCGAGGCGATGGAAGAAGCGGCGGTCCATGCTGCTCCCCTGCAGCATCCCCATCGTGCCGGCATACGAGTAGGGGAGGATCGCCTCGGCGCCGTGACGATCGCGCACGTCGGCGAGGCGCTGCGCGATGTCGGCGATGGCGACGTCCCAGCGCACCGGCTCGAAGCGTCCGGATCCCTTGGGGCCGACGCGTCGCAGCGGGGTGCGCAGGCGATCGGGGTGGTAGGTGCGCTCGAGGTACCGATTGACCTTCGCGCACAGGAAGCCGCTCGTGACCGGATGCGCGGGATCGCCCTGGATGCGCGTCGCGCGTCCGGTCCCGGTGTCCACGGTCACCAGCGTGGCACAGGTGTCGGGGCAGTCGTGCGGGCAGGCGCCACGGACGATGGAGGGCATCTGAGCTAAGTCCTTGCGGGGCCAGTGGCTGCGCTTGCTCGTGCCCCCTTGACACGGGGGCCGGGTTTCCTACGTTTCGATGAGGCGTCCGGCGGCGGGCCCGCTGCCGGGCGCTCTGTTGTGCCTACACCCTAAGAATATCCCGGGAGAATGAAGATGAAGCGCATTGCCCTCGTTGCCGCGATGATCAGCCTCGCCGCCTGCGGCGCCAAGAAGGAAGAGGCCGCCATGACGGACTCGGCCGCTCCGGCCGCCGCCCCGGCGCCCGCGATGGACAGCGCCGCTGCCCCGGCCGCCGCGCCGATGGACAGCGCCGCGCCGAAGGCCGACAGCGCCGCCGCGCCGGCCGCGATGGACTCGACCAAGAAGTAAGTCGCGTCTCGCGTCGCACGACCGAAACCGCCCCCGGGGTTCGCCCCCGGGGGCGGTTTCCTTTTGCAGCAGCCGAGGGCAGGCGCGAGGCCGTTCGGCCGTCCCCGTTCTCCGGTCGTCTCCGCTCCTCCGCTTTCCGTGCGGTACCTGAACTGCACGGAAAGCGGAGGAGCGGGGACGACCGGAGAGCGGAGACCGCCAGGCTCAGGGAACCAGCGGCAGCACGCTGACCTCTCCGAAAGCAGCCGTACGCAGCGTGCGGCCGTGCTCGATCTCGCGGCGGATCATGGCGATGCCGGCGATGGTACCGTCGGGGAGCACGGTCGTGGAGCGGATGTCGCCGACCACCTTGTCGTCCTCGGCGAGCAGCTCTGTCCCGCGTGACGGGAGCGTGTCGCCCGCGAGGCGGATGCGGCGCAGCATGCGGTTCACGTGACCGCGGAAGTGGATGCGCGCGACCGTCTCCTGGCCCGTGTAGCACCCCTTCGCATGCGAGATGGCGTGCAGCGCGTCCATCTCGGCTTCCTGCGGGATCGTCGCGTCGTCCATGTCGAGCCCCCAGACGGGCCAGCCGGCGGCGATGCGCGCGCGCTCGAGCACCGACGC
>JALOPO010000098.1 GCA_025453855.1 Gemmatimonadaceae bacterium | reverse complement strand
ACCGGGCGACGCGTCATGCGTCCTGCGCCAGCCGGTACGCCTCGTTGCGCGAGACGCCGAACTCCGCCTGCAGCTGCGTGACCGTGTCGCGCACCGTCGCTCCCTCGCTCCGCAGGCGCCGCGCCACCGCCGCCGCACCCGCCTGGTCCACGCTCGCCGCCGGTGCGCCGGCGAGCACCAGCACCACCTCCCCGCGCGGCGGTGCCCCGCCGTAGTACGCGGCCAGTTCGGCCACCGTTCCGCGTCGGAACTCCTCGTGCACCTTGGTCAGCTCGCGTGCCACCACCGCATGCCGCTCACCTGCTCCGTGCTCGACCATCGCGCACAGCAGGTCGGCGACTCGCGTCGGCGCCTCGTAGCAGACCACCGTGTGCGGGAGCGCGAGCGCCGCCGCCAGTGCCGTGCGCCGCTCGCCGGTGGGGCGCGGCAGGAAGCCGACGAAGGTGAACGGCACCGCCGGCAACCCACTCCCCACGAGCGCGGCCAGCAGCGCACTCGCGCCCGGCACGGGGACCACCGGCACACCGGCCGTCACCGCCGCCGCCACCAGGCGCTCCCCGGGATCGCTGAGGCACGGCGTGCCCGCGTCGCTCACCACGGCGATGTCGTCGCCCCCCACGAGCCGCTCCACCAGGCGCGGCGTCTCGCGCGCCTCGTTGTGCTGGTGATGGCTCCGCAGCGGCGTCGACACCCCCGCCCATTGCAACAGCGGGGCCGTGTGCCGCGTGTCCTCGGCCACCACCAGCGCCACACGGCCGAGCACCTCGATGGCGCGCGGCGAGAGGTCGGCACGATTGCCGATCGGCGTGCTCACGACGTACAGCGTCCCGGGCGATGTCATGGGACGGGAAGATGACCGGTGCGGCACGCGGCGGCAGCGGGCACGCACCGCGAGTCGCGCCACTCGACGCGAACGGGCCCCGCACCGTCGCCGGTGCGGGGCCCGTTCACCGCCGCCGTGGTCAGGCCGCGTGCTTCTTGAAGTACGTCTCGAGCTGCGCCTTCGGGAGCGCGCCGATCACCTGGTCGACGACCTTCCCGTCCTTGACGAAGATCATCGTCGGGATCGACCGCACGTTGAAGCCGGCCGGCGTCCGCGGGTTCGCGTCGACGTCCATCTTCATGACCTTCACCTTGCCCGCGTACTCGGCCGAGAGCTGGTCGAGGATCGGCGCGACCATGCGGCACGGGCCGCACCACGTCGCCCAGAAGTCCACCACGCTCACCCCCTCGTGCTTGAGCACCTCCGACTCGAAGTCGGCGTCGGTCACCGCCTGCACGTTCGCCATCGTCGTTACCCTTCTCGCGTATGGGCCGCGCGCACCGGGCGCGCCGCCGTCTCCACTGCCGGCGCCCACCCGGGCACCGACTCACTCTCGATCAGATGGCCGAGACCGCGCCGCGCGGCACCCGCATCGACCACATCGGCATCGCCGTCTCCGACCTCGACGGGCTCTTCCCCTTCTACCGCGACGTCCTCGGCCTCACCGAGATACCCCTCGACGATGCCGATGGCGCCCGGATCGCCGGCCTCGCGGCCGGTGAGTCCAAGGTCGAGCTGCTCGAGGCCATGACCCCCGACTCGCCCATCGGCAAGTTCGTCGCCAAGCGCGGCCCCGGGATCCACCACGTCTGCTTCGCCGTGGACGATCTCGAGGGAACGCTCGCACGCGCGAAGGCGGCGGGCATCCGGCTCATCGACGAGGTGCCGCGGCTGGGGGCCGAAGGCAAGCGGATCGCCTTCCTCCACCCCGCCAGCACGGCGGGTGTCCTGATCGAACTGTCCGAACATTAACCCGGACGACCAGCCGGGATGCACATCGGGCCCGGTCCGCCGTGGAACCGGGCCCGACGGCACGGGCGTGCCGTGCACGCCGATCAGCGCTTCGGCTTGCGGGCCGGGGCCGACGCCGGTGTCTCGGCGCAGAAACCGCGAAGCGGGCGGATGTCGGGATCGTTGATGTACCAGCGCCCGTCGGTCGCCTGCACCGCCGCCATCGTCGTGTTGGCGGTCAGCTGCCCCTTCGTGACCTCCACCCGCAGCGACCGCGCGTTCGGCTTGTCGCCGGGCAGGTCGCTCAGGATGCGGAAACGATCGTGCTGCAGGTTGCACTGCAGCACGATGATCCGCTTCTCGAGCTCCACGCGATCGGTGAGGATGGTGCGCGCCGGGCCACGCTCGCTCCCCCAGATGTTCGACGTGGCCTGGATGTCCTGGTCACGGATCGTCTGCATGAAGCGCTCGGCGGCGGCGCGCGGGCTCGCGGCGCCGGCGGTGGCGCCCGGGCTGCCGGGCACGGGGGCGGGCGCGGGCGACGTGCGGCACCCCGCGACAGCGAGCACGAGCGCCGCTACCATGCGACGCGGGAATCGGACCTTGATCGAGGCGAGGGGCATGGCGAGCGAAGCTAATCCGCGGGCCGCGGGCGCAACAACGCGCCCCTTCCAGCGGTTGTACGTGAACATCGACCACGTCGCCACGCTCCGGCAGGCGCGGCGCGGTCAGTCGCCCGACCCCGTGGAGGCGGCCCGCTGGTGCGAGCAGGCCGGCGCCGACGGGATCACCGTGCACCTCCGCGAGGACCGGCGACACATTCAGGACGCCGATGTGGAGGCGCTCGCAACCTCCGTGCGCACCGTCCTCAACCTCGAGATGGCCGCCACCGACGAGATGGTCGCCATCGCCCGGCGGCTCCGCCCGCACCAGGTCACGCTCGTCCCCGAGCGGCGCGAGGAGATCACCACCGAGGGCGGGCTCGACGTGCGCCACGACCCGGCCCGGCTGCGCGCCGCCCTCGATGCGCTGCACGAGGCGGGCATCCGCACGTCGCTCTTCGTGGCCCCCGACCTCGCCACGGTCGATGCCTGCCAAGCGCTCGGCGTGCGCGCCATCGAGCTCCACACCGGCCCCTATGCGCACCACCCCGGCGACCCCGCCCCGCTGGCCGCCCTCGCGCGTGCCGCGGCCCACGGGGCCGCGATCGGCCTGCACGTGCACGCCGGTCACGGGCTCTCGGTGGCCAACGTGGGGCCCGTCGCCGCCATCGACGACATCGAGGAGCTGAACATCGGACACGCGCTCGTCGGCCGCGCCCTCTTCATCGGCCTCACCGGTGCCGTGCACGAGTTGCGGGCGGTCATGGACGCCGTGCGCGGCCGTCACGTGTAGCTTCCGCACGCGATCGGTCGTCCTCGGGGGATGATGTCCCCACCAGCCACCCGTCCCATGTCCGTCGGCCTGCTCGACTTCTTCGTGCTCGAAGCCAGCGACTACGTCGATCGCCTGCAGCGCCTGGTCTCCACCACGGAGCCCCACGGCCCCGACAGCGCGCTCCTCCTCAAGCTCGCCGGCGGGCTGCGCGGCAGCGCCGCCATGGCGCGCCTCGGTTCGTTCGCCGAGGCGACCGAAGGCGTGGAACAGGGGGCGCGGCTGCTGCGCGAGGGGCGCATCGCGTGGACGCCCGCACTGCGCGAGGCGATGATGGGCGCCGTGGCCGACCTGCGCGCGCTCGTCCCGATGGCGCGCATGTGGGGCGACGGCCACGACGAGCGCGCCCGCTCCGCCGCCCGCGCGCTCGCCCGCACGATCGAGACGATCGATCGCGCCTCACAGCAGATGACGGGTGGCACGCCTGCGCGCCCGATGCCCGCCGTGAGGCGGGGGACTCCCTCCGACGCTGCCGTGCACGCCTTCCAGGATGCGCTCACCGCCGGCCGCCCGTCGTCGCCGACGCCGGCTGCCCACTTCCCCGGTGCCCGCGACGCGGCGCTCCCGATCGTCCCCATCCTCGCCCTCGCCTTCGACGATGCCGTCGACGCGATCGTGGTGCGCGCGCCGATGCCGCCGATCACCGCCGCGGAGCGGTTCGCGCGCGAGATCGAGCCGCTCGTCGCGTCGCTCCGCGCGCGGCTCGCACCGTTCCGCGCCGGTGCGCTGCACGAGGCGCCGGCCGACCTGCTGTCGGCCTTCAAGCCGGTGCTCGCCTCCATCCGCGAGCTCGCCGCGGGCTACGGCTTCGACGACGTGCGCGACTTCTGCGACGCGATGCAGGGCGCACCGGTGCCGCTGCCGGCGTCGGCCGCCGGCGCACTCGATGGCGCACTCGCCCTCCTCGCGGAGGGGGAGGCGCACGGGACGCACCGCGCCCAGAAGCTGGCCGAGCTGCGCCGCGTGATCCTCGCCGCCACGCCGCTCGCGATGCCCACCGCGCAGTCGATCTCGCGCCCCCGCCTCACCCCGCTCGGTGGCGCCGCGGTGCGCCGCGGCACGCCGGCGGTGAATCGCGCCGTGTCGCGCCCCACCCCCACGGTGCGCACGCCGACACCGGCGGTGCGCCTCCCCACGCCGCACGGCCGCGAGCTCTCGCAACTCCTCTCCTCGCAGCTCGAAGTGATGCGCGAGCTGCAGGCGACGCCGCTCGACCTCTCCGCGATCCCCGACGTCCCGGCCGCACCGCCCACCATCGGCATCGCGCCCGACGGGGAACCCGACATCGTCCCCATCGACATGCTGCTCTACCGCGGCGTGCGCGCGCTGGGTCGTGCGCGGCACCTGGTGACGCAGCTGCGCGCCACCGAGGCCCCCGCCGATCCGGTCGTGCTGGCCGAGCTCTTCGACCTGGTCGAGCTCGCGACCACCGCGCACTGATGGCGCGCGACCGTCCGTCCGCGGGTGCCCAGTGACGAAGCGGCGGTGGCAGGCGCTCCTCGGCGCCGCCCTCACCATCGCGCTCCTCGGCTGGACGCTGCGCGACGTGCAGCCGGCGGAGCTGCTCGCGCAGCTCCGCGCCGCCGATCCGCTCCTCCTCCTCCTCGGCACCGTCGTCTGCTTCGGGATCTTCCCGCTGCGCGCGATCCGCTGGCAGGTGCTGCTCGAGCCGATCGCCCCCGGCCTGCCGTTCATGACGGCGTTCCGGGCCACGAACATCGGCATGATGACGAACAACGTCCTCCCGGCCCGGGCGGGCGAATTCGCGCGCGCCTTCGCGCTCGCGCGCACCGAACCGCGGGTGAGCTTCGCGAGCGCCTTCGCGTCGATCGCGCTCGATCGCGTCTTCGATGCGCTGGTCGTCTTCGGGCTCATGAGCTGGGCGATGCTCGATCCCGCCTTCCCGCGCGGGGCGCAGGTGGCGGGGCGCGACGTCTCGTCGCTGCTCGGCTCCGTGGGGCTGCTCGTGATCGCGGTCGCGTTCGTGGTCGCGCTCCTGCTCGCGCTCCGTCCCGCCGTCTTCGAGGCGATCGCGACGCGCGTCGTGGGGACGGTGGCGCCCTCGCTCGCCGCGCGCGTCGGGGCGCTGGTGCACCATGCCGCCGACGGCTTCGCGGCGCTGCGGTCGCCGTGGCGCTTCGTGCGCGTCCTCTTCTGGACGGTGGCGCACTGGCTGGTGAACGCGACGTCGTACTACCTGATCTTCCGCGCGGTGGGGATGACGGTGCCCTTCAGCGCCGCGCTCTTCCTGCAGGGACTCGTCTCGATCGGCGTGGCGATTCCGAGTTCGCCCGGCTTCTTCGGCCCGTTCGAGGCGTTCGCCAAGGAGGGGTTGCGGCTGTACGCGGTGGCCACGCCGGTCGCGGTCACGTGGGCGGTGGCGTACCACCTGCTGAACTTCCTGCCGATCACCATCGTCGGCGCGGTCCAGTTCGCGCGCCTCGGCCTCTCGCTGCGCGACGTGCGCGGCACGGAGCCGTCGGCGCGCGAGGCGGCCGCCGGCGCGTCGTGACGCGCCACCGCACGCGCGCGGCATGACCGCCGACGCGCTCCCGCGCGTGCGCGTCGCCGCCCACGCGAAGGTCAACCTCGCGCTGCGCATCCTCGCCCGCGAGGAGGGCGGGCATCACCAGCTCGAGACCGACTTCCATCGCCTCGCGCTCGCCGACGAGGTGACGGTGTCGCTCACGCACGGCGACGGCATCGCGTTCACGAGCGACGCGACCTTCGACATCCCGCCCGCGCAGAACCTCGCGGTGCGTGCGGCGGTCGCGTACGTGCAGGCGGCAGCGTGGCCGCACCGGGGCATCGCGATCCACGTCGCCAAGCGCATCCCGATGGGGGGCGGCCTGGGCGGCGGGAGCGCCGACGCCGGCGCCGTCCTGCGTGGTCTCGACGCGCTCAACCCCGCCCCGCTCGGCGAGGCGACGCTCGTTCGCATCGCGACCCCGCTCGGCGCCGACGTCCCCTTCCTCGCCACCACCGCGCCGCGCGTGCTGGCGTGGGGGCGCGGCGAGCGCATGCTCGCGCTCCCGCCGCTCGCCGACGTGACGGTGCACCTCGCCTGCTTCGACGCGGGGGTCCACACCGGGCATGCCTACGGCTGGCTCGCCGACGCGCGCGCGGCGGCGCCGGCGTCCGTGTCGGGCGCGCTGCACGATGCGGGGGCGCTGTCGCAGCTGCGCGCGGTGCGCGGCATAGCCAGCAATGCCTTCGAGCCGGTCGTCGGTGCACGCCGCACCGGCTCGCGGACCGCGACGCGCTGGTGCTGCTGAGCGGCTCGGGGGCGACGGTGTTCGCCGCCATCGCCGATGCGCAGGCCGTCCGCGACGACGATGCCGCACTCGCCGCCGCGGCGGCGGCCCTTGGTGCACGGCACGTGCGCACCGCGCTCCTCCCGCGCGTTGCCGCCGTGGCCCGTGAAGCCTAGACTCCCCCCCGTCACACGAACCTCGGTGCCCCTTCGTCCAACGGCAGGACAGCGGACTTTGGATCCGCGAATGATGGTTCGAATCCATCAGGGGCAATCCGCATGACCCGCGACGGCGCGACGCCGATCCCGACGACGACGCGCACCACCGGCGTACACGGCGTTCCCACGCGCGGCTGGCGCGCGGCGCTCGACGTGGTGGCGCTCGCCCAGCGGTGGGGGACGTGGCTGGTGGCCGCGTACCTCGCCTGCATCGTCCTCGCGACCACGCTCGGCCTCGACTTCGATCCGTCGCTCGTGGACGCGTGGTACCGGCTGCAGCGCGCCCTGCATCCGCACGTCCGCGCGCGCGACCTCGTCGATGCCGCACGCAACGTGGCGCTCTTCGCGGGGCTCGGCGCCACCATGGCGCTCGTCACGCGGCCACCGGCGGGGCGCCGCATCATCGTCATCGCCACGCTCGTCGGGCTGGTCGCGAGCACCTCGGTGGAGACGGTGCAGCTCTTCAGCCATCGCCGCTTCGCGTCGATCATCGACGTCGCCACCAATACCCTCGGCGCGCTGCTCGGGGCGACGGTCATCGTCCTCCTCGAGCGTCGCGCCCGGACCGACATCCGCGGCGGCACGCTCCTCGGCGTCCCCGCCTGGTTCGCCGCCGGCGCGCTCTGGACGGCCTGCGTGGGGCTCGCCTACGCGCCCATCAGCCGGCAGGGCGGGACGTCGGTCTGGGGCGAGTCGCCGCTCGTGCGCCTGGCGGCGGTCCGGGCGCTCCCCCCGATCAACGGCAGCGGGATGAGCTACCTCCCCGACGCGATCAGCTTCGCCGCCCTCGGCCTGCTGGTGGCGGTGGCGGTGGAGGACCGTGCCGGACGGATCCGCTGGCCGCAATTCGCCGCCTGGCTCTCGCTCCTCGCCGGGCTGGTGCTCGGCATGCCGGTGCTGCGCGGCCTCGTCGGCGTCCGCCACGACGCGATCGCCCCGTGGGTGCATGGCGTGGCACTCGCCGGCGGGCTCCTGGCGGCGCTCACCCTCGTCCCCGCCTGGCGCCGGGCGGTACCGGCGGCCGGCGCGCGGAGCGTGCAGGTGGCGCTCGTCGGCTGCGCGCTGCTCGCCCTCTGGAACTGGTGGCCCGCCCTCTGGGTCTCGGCGAGCTCGGCCGGACTGGGGTGGCGGCAGCTCGTGCCGATGCTCTCGCTCTACCAGCGCGACGACATGGCGAGCGTCTTCCTCGTCCTGCAGAAGGCCGGCCTGGGGGCGCTGCTCGGGGCCTGCGTGGCGGGGCGCCGGGCATCCGGGCTCGACCAGCCCGGGCTGCGGGCGATCGCGCTCGTGGCGCTCGCCGTCGAGCTCGGCCAGCTCCTCGTCCCCGGGCGCTACCCCGACATCACCGACGTCCTGATGGTCACCGGCGGCGGGGCGGTGACGCTGACGGTCGCGCTGCGGGCGGTGGCGGTGGCCGCGCCCAGGCGGCGCTGACGCCCCACCCGGTCAGCCGTGGCCCCCGCCCCGGGGGCGACGACCCGGCCTGACGCCGGCTCCCGCGGTGACGCGCGCCACGGGCGGCGCGCGTTGACCCGAACTCCAAGCCGGGCTAGACTTTAGGGCTTCGCCATATGCAGACCCCGACTCCCGCGGCGCCCGGCGCCAAGCTCATTTCCGGATCCGCGAATCGTGCGCTGGCCGAAGAGGTCGCGCGCTGTCTCGGGGTCGAGTTGTGCAAGGTGACGCTCACGCGCTTCAGCGACGGCGAGCTCTTCGTCCGGATCGACGAGAACATCCGCGGCGCGGATGTCTTCATCATCCAGCCGACGAACCCGCCGGCCGAGAACGTGCTGGAGCTGCTCCTGCTCATCGACGCGGCCCGCCGCGCGAGCGCGGGGCGCATCACCTGCGTGTTGCCGTACTACGGCTACGCGCGGCAGGACCGCAAGGACCAGCCGCGCGTGGCGATCGCCGCCAAGCTGATGGCGAACCTGGTGGAGAGCGCGGGCGCGGATCGCATCCTCGGCCTCGACTTCCACCAGCACCAGCTGCAGGGCTTTTTCGACGTGCCGGTCGATCACCTCTATGCGGCCCCGGTGATCACCGCGCACTACCGCAAGAAGAACCTGACGGACCTCGTCGTCGTCGCCCCGGACGTGGGCGCGGCGAAGATGGCCCGCGGCTTCGCGAAGCGACTGGACGCCACGCTGGCGATCATCGACAAGCGACGCCCGCGGGCGAACGTGTCGGAGGTGCTCAATGTCGTGGGCGACGTGGAGGGCAAGGCCTGCCTCATCGCCGACGACATGATCGACACCGCCGGGACGGTGACCGAGGCGGCGCGCGCGCTCAAGCGGATGGGCGCGACCGACGTCTTCGTCTGCGCGACGCACGCGCTGCTGAGCGGCCCCGCCGCGCAGCGGCTCGCCGACGCCCCGATCACGGAGGTGACGGTGACCGACACCATCGCCATCCCCCCGGAGCGGCGCCCTCCGCAGCTGCAGGTGCTGTCGGTCGGCGACCTCCTGAGCAAGGCCATCCGTTTCACCCACAGCGAGCAGTCGGTGAGCTCGCTGTTCGACTGACGCCCCGCGCGTCCCGGAGCACTCCACGATGTCCACCGCTGCCCTCTCCGCCACTGCCCGCGCCGACACCGGCAAGGGTGCCGCCCGCGCCATGCGCCGCGCCGGCAAGGTCCCGGCCGTCATCTACGGCCACGCGCGCGAGGCGCAGTCGCTCGCGCTCGACACGCGCGAACTCGAGCGCCTGCTCGACCGGATCGCGGTCGAGACGACCGTCGTGGAGCTCGCCATCGATGGCGGCACGAAGCGCGCGCTGATCCGCGAGGTGCAGAAGCACCCGTTCAAGAAGCAGCTCATCCACGTCGACTTCCAGGAGATCGTCGCGGGCGAGAAGATGACCGTCGACATCCCGCTCAAGTTCGTCGGCCAGCCCGAGGGGGTGCGCGTCGGCGGCGGGATCCTCGACATCCAGAACGACCACGTGAAGATCTCGGTCGACCCGGCGAACATCCCGAACGCGATCGACGTCGACATCGCGAAGCTCGGCATCGGCCAGTCGATGCACGTGAGCGACATCGCGGTGCCCGCCGGCATCACACTCCTCACCGACGGCGGCGTGACCATCGCCATCGTGCAGGCGCCGAAGGTGAGCGAGGAGGCCGCGCCCGCCGAGGGCGGCGCCGAGCCCGAGGTGCTGCGCGCCAAGAAGCCGGCCGACGACAAGTAAGTCGCCCGCCGCACGACCGGGGCGCGGTGCGATCTCTCGCGCCGCGCCCTTCGTGCATTCCCGCCCCGCCCCGCTGCACGCGTCATGAAGGTCATCTGCGGCCTCGGCAACCCCGGCAAGGAGTACGAGCGCACCCGCCACAACGTCGGCTGGTGGGTGCTCGACGCGCTCGCCCGCCGCTGGGGGGCCGACACGTTCCGCAAGGACGGGCAGTCGCTGGTCGCGACCGCGCGGGTCGGCAGCGAGGTGGTAAAGCTCGTGAAGCCGCAGACCTACATGAACGCGAGCGGCAACGCACTCGTCACGTACCTGCGCAAGCCCGACTTCGACGCCGCGCGCGACCTGCTCGTGGTGGTCGACGAGGTCGCGCTCCCGCTGGCCGCGCTGCGCCTGCGCGCCGACGGGAGCGCGGGCGGGCACAACGGCCTGAAGTCGGTGCAGCAGCATGTCGGGAGCGGCCGCTACCCGCGGCTCCGCATCGGCGTCGCCCCGCTCCATCCGCGCGCCGCGGTGGGCGACCTCGCCGACTTCGTCCTCTCGCCGTTCGGCCGCGAGGAGTCCGCCTTCGTCGAGGCGCAGCTCCCGCGCATGGCCGACGCCTGCGAGTGCTGGGTGCGTGACGGCATCATCACCGCCATGAACCGCTTCAACGGCGACGTGCCGGCGTCGTGAGCCTGTCCTGACAGCCCTTGACGGGCACGCGATGGAACAGCTCCGGAACACGGCCTGCGGGCGCGCGGGTGAACAGCTCACGGACACGGCCTGCGGGCGCGCGGGCATCGGTTCGCCGTGCGCTGTCCAGCCGTGCCCGCAGGCCGTGTCCACGAGCGGTTCCACCATGCTCGCAGGCGGTGTCCACGAGCGGTTCCACCATGCTCGCAGGCGGTGTCCAAGAGCGGGTCAACCATGCCCGCAGGCGGTGTCCCGAGGCTGTTCGACCCTGGCGCGAGTCGGGACTCCCCGGCCCCGCTAGCTTGCGGCGTCGGCGCGCGGGATGCGCGACGCGGTCCCCGAACTCCCTGATCCTGTGCTGAAGCTCGGTATCGTCGGGCTGCCCAACGTGGGCAAGTCCACGCTCTTCAATGCGCTCACGGCGGCCAAGGCCGAGGCGGCGAACTATCCGTTCTGCACCGTCGAGCCGAACGTCGGCATGGTGGAGGTCCCGGACCCCCGCCTCGGGCCGCTGGCCGACATCGTCAAGCCGAAGAAGGTCGTGCCGGCCGCGGTGCAGTTCGTCGACATCGCCGGCCTGGTGAAGGGCGCCGCGCAGGGCGAGGGGCTGGGCAACAAGTTCCTCGCCAACATCCGCGAGACCGACGCCATCGTGCACGTCGTGCGCTGCTTCGAGGATCCCGACGTCACGCACGTCATGGGCTCCGTCGATCCGGTGCGCGATCGCGACGTGATCGACTTCGAGCTCTGCCTCGCCGACGTGGGATCGGTGGAGAAGCGCCTCGACAAGCAGGCGCGCACCGCGCGCACCGGCGACAAGGGGGCGGCGGCCGAGGTCCCGGCGCTGCAGGCGGCGCTCGATGCGCTGCAGGCGGGAACGCCGATCCGTCGCGCCGGCCTGGGCGCCGACGCGCTCGAGCTCCTCCTCCCGCTGCAGCTCCTCACGCAGAAGCCGGTGCTCTACGCCGCCAACGTCACCGACGCCGAGCTGGCCGAGGGGCACGGCCCGCACCTCGACGCGCTGCGCGCGGCGGTGGCGGCGAGTGGCGAGACGGCCGACATCGTCCCGTTCAGCGCGCGCATCGAGGCCGAACTGGCGGAGCTCCCGCCCGAGGAGCGCGCCGAGTTCCTGCAGGGGCTCGGCCTCGAGAGCGCGGGACTCGATCGCCTGATCCGCGCCGGCTACGGGCTGCTCGGCCTGCAGACGTACTTCACCGCCGGCGAGCAGGAGGTGCGCGCGTGGACGATCCACCGCGGCGACACCGCGCCCCGGGCGGCGGCGGTGATCCACACGGACTTCGAGCGCGGCTTCATCCGCGCCGAGACGGTCGCGTTCGCGGACTTCGTGAAGGCGGGGGGGTGGAAGGGGGCGAAGGAGAGCGGCGTGCAGCGCAGCGAGGGCAAGGAGTACGTCGTGCAGGACGGCGACGTGCTGCTCTTCCGCTTCAACGTCTGATCGCGCGGGCGCGCACCGGCGTGCGCGATCGCGTGCGCCGCACCTCACGAGGACCGAACGCATGATGCACTGGCTGCTCCAGAGCGCGGGCGACCTTCCTTGGTTCCGTACGGGGCTGTTCTACAAGAACCTCCATCTCTACGGAATCTTCGTCGTCATGGCGACGCTCGGCGGGATGGCGATCCACGCCGTGAACGGCGGCACGAAGCAGACCACGCGCACGCGCGCGCTCACCGGCGCGATGTTCGGCATCGGGATGCTGCTGGTGATGGCCGGTGGCTTCGGGCAGGCGGCGCGGCTCGGGCTCACCGACACGTCGATCTTCCCGCTCTGGCTCTGGCTCAAGATCGGGATCTGGTTCGTGGTCGGCGCGCTCTTCTCGCTCCCGTACCGCTTCCCCGCCCTCGCGCGCCCGACGTACTTCGTGCTCCCGCTGATCGGCGCGCTGGCGGCGTACATGGCGATCTACCACGTGCCGAGCTGACCGTGCCCGGCGCCACGGAGCACGGCGACCACGACACGCCACGACCCGACGGTCGGGGTGCCGAGCGGTCGCCGCGCGTGATCCCATCGGCCGACGATGCGGTGCGCGTGACTCTCGCCGCGCTGGTGGACGGGCTCACCTATGCCAGCGAGAGCGACCGTCCGTTCGAGCCCGTGATGCTCGACGACCCCGATCCGCGCGCCCCGCTCGATGCGGCGCTGCTCGCCCGCGTGCTCGGCATCGACGCCGCCGGATCGCTCGAGCTTCGCACGGTCGACGAGATGCTCGCGCG
>JALOPO010000097.1 GCA_025453855.1 Gemmatimonadaceae bacterium | reverse complement strand
CTGTTCACCGCGTCGCGGAAGAGCACCAGCTTCGCGCGCTGGTAGGGCTGCCCCGACTGCTGGAAGACGCCGGTCCAGAAGTCCTGCGCGTGCTTGATCACCCAGCTCTGCTGCCCCACCAGCGCGCGCTCGGCCGCCGTCTCCTGCACCGGTCCGCCACTCGCGGGCGCGGCCTGCGGCACCGGCAGCGAGCCGCCGCCGCCGCCGCCACCCAGCAGCGTGAGCGGATTCACGCCCAGGAAGTAGCTCGCGACGAGCACCAGCAGCACCCCGCCGATCCCGAGGCGCCCGATCGGGAGCGGGAAGCCACCGCCACCCAGCCCGAAGCCGCCACGTGATGGCGTCTCACCGCGGCGATCCTCGACGTCGTCATTCGGTCCGCCTGCATCCCAGCGCATCGTCGCCTCCACCCTCGCAAGGGCCGCCAGCGCGGCCGGTCGCCCGCAGCGGTCGCGCCGCGCCATCGCGTGCGTCCCGGCCGCAAAGCTACCAACCGGAAGCAGCAATCGAGCCCCTGTCGCGGGACCGGCGGTCGCCTGCGCCCGGGGCTACCTTCTCCGGACCCCAACCCGCCCGTCACGGCAGGGCCCGCATGCCGCGCATCGTTCGCGCCCCGCGTGGTGCCACCCGCACCGCGCCGGGGTGGATCCAGGAAGCCGCCAAGCGGATGCTCATGAACAACCTCGATCCCGAGGTCGCCGAGCATCCCGACTCGCTGGTCGTCTACGGTGGACGCGGCAAGGCCGCGCGCGACTGGGCATCGTTCGCTGCCATCGTCGCCACCCTCGACCGCCTCCGCGATCACGAGACGCTCCTCGTGCAGAGCGGCAAGCCGGTCGCGGTGCTCGAGACGCACCCCCTCGCGCCGCGCGTCCTCATCGCCAATTCCAACCTCGTGCCGCGCTGGGCCACGTGGGAGGAGTTCGATCGCCTCGATCGCGCCGGACTCATGATGTACGGCCAGATGACCGCCGGCTCGTGGATCTACATCGGCACGCAGGGGATCCTGCAGGGGACCTACGAGACCTTCGCCAGCGCCGCGCGCAAGCACTTCGGCGGTTCGCTCGCCGGGACGCTCACCGTCACGGCGGGCCTCGGCGGCATGGGCGGTGCGCAGCCGCTCGCGGTCTCGCTCGCCGGTGGCGTCTCCATCTGCATCGAGGTCGACGCGTCGCGCATCCAGCGTCGCATCGAGACGCGCTACCTCGACGTCGCCACCACCTCGCTCGACGACGCGCTGCGGCAGGCCGGTGCCGCGCAGCGCGAGCGACGCGCGCGCTCCATCGGCCTCCTCGGCAACGCCGCCGAGCTGCTGCCGCAACTGGTCGCGATGGGCGTGACGCCGGACCTCGTGACCGACCAGACGAGCGCGCACGATCCGCTCGTCGGCTACCTGCCGCCCGCGCAGGCCGACGAGGAGCTCGCGCGCACGCGCACCAGTGATCCCGCGGGCTACCTCGCGCGGGTGCGCGACGCGATGGTGCGACACGTCGAGGCCATCGTCACGCTCCAGCGTCGCGGCGCCGTCGCCTTCGACTACGGCAACAACCTGCGCGCACAGGCGCAGCTCGCCGGCTTCGCCGACGCCTTCAGCTATCCGGGCTTCGTCCCCGCCTTCATCCGCGACTCCTTCTGCGAGGGGCGCGGCCCCTTCCGCTGGGTCGCGCTGAGCGGCGATCCGGCCGACATCGCCACCACCGACGCCGCCATGCGCGCGCTCTTCCCCGATGACGCGCGGCTGCAGGAGTGGCTCGGCTGGGCCGGCGATCGCATCGCCTTCCAGGGGCTGCCGGCGCGCATCTGCTGGCTCGGCTACCGCGAGCGCGATCGTGCCGGGCGCCTCTTCAATGCGATGGTGCGCGACGGGCGGCTGAAGGCGCCGATCGTCATCGGCCGCGATCACCTCGATGCGGGGTCGGTCGCCAGCCCGTATCGCGAGACCGAGGCGATGCGCGACGGGAGCGACGCCGTGAGCGACTGGCCGCTCCTCAACTTCGCCACCGGCATCGCCAGCGGCGCCGCCTGGATGAGCTTCCATCACGGCGGCGGCGTGGGCATGGGCTACTCGCAGCACAGCGGCCTCGTGGCCGTCGCCGACGGCAGCGACGAGGCTGACGAGCGGCTGCGACTCTGCCTCACCAACGACCCCGCCATGGGCGTCATCCGCCACGCCGATGCGGGTTACGCGGCGGCGCTCGACGTCGCCGACGCGCGCGGCGTCGACATGCCGATGCGTCGGGGCGCCGTGGATTCGACGGGAGGCGCGGACTGATGCTGCCCTACGTCGGCATCCCCACCTTCGCGCGCGCCACGCATCACCCGCTCGACGGCGACTGGCACGCCGATGCCGCGATCCTCGGCATCCCCTTCGACATCGCGCTCGGCTTCCGTCCCGGGGCGCGCTTCGGCCCGCGCGCCATCCGCGAGGCGTCGCTGCGCTACGCGGTGCCCCCGGCGGGGCTCTACGACTGGCGCTCCGGTATCGTGCGCCTCGCCGGCGTCGTCCTCGCCGATCTCGGCGACGTCGACCTGCCGAGTCTCGAGCCGCAGCTCGCGCACGAGCGGATCACCGCCGCGGCGCGCATCGTGCGGCGACGCGCGCGCCTCCCGCTCTTCCTGGGCGGTGACCACAGCGTCACCTACCCGCTGCTCCGCGCCTACGACGATGTCCCCGGCCTGCACGTGGTGCAGCTCGACGCGCACCTCGACTTCACCGACGTGCGCGACGCGACGCGCTGGAGCAACTCGAGCCCGTTCCGGCGCGCCGTCGAGGCGCTCCCCGACCTGCGCGGCATCACCACCATCGGCCTCCGCGGCCTGCGCACCGATCCCGAGGCGGTGCAGGAGGCGCGCATGCGCGGGCACGCGCTCGTGCACGCCGACGACATCCCCCCCGACGACGACGCGCTCGCCGCGATCCTCCCGCAGGGATCGCCCGTCTATCTCTCGATCGATCTCGACGTGCTCGACCCGTCGGTGCTCCCGGGCACGTCGAGCCCCGAGGTCGACGGACTCCTCTACCGCGACGTGATGCGGCTCGTGCAGGTCGTCGCGGAGCAGAACGACATCGTCGGCGTCGACATCGTCGAGCTCTGCCCGCCCGCCGATCCGGGCGGCGGGAGCGCGCTCGTCGCGGCGCGCCTCGGCGTGGAGTGCCTGGCCACGATCCTCGGATGACGTACCCGGCGCACCTCCTCGTCCGCAACATCGGCACGCTCGTCTCGCCGGCGGGGGCGGGGGCGCAGCGCGGTGCCGACTTCGGTCGCCTCGACGTGCGCCACGACGTCGAGGTGGCGGTGCGGCAGGGCGAGGTGGTGCACGTCGGCCCCGCCGGCTCGTGGCGCGACGGCGCCGACCGCACCATCGACGCCGCCGGGCGCGCGATGCTCCCCGCGCTCGTCGATCCGCACACCCATCTCGTCTGGGGCGGCGACCGTCTCGACGACTTCGAGGCGCGCGTGCGCGGCGAGTCGTACGAGGCGATCCTCGCGCGTGGCGGCGGGATCCGCCACACCATGCGCGAGACGGCGATCCGCGACGAGGACGAGCTGGTCGCCACCGCGCTCCCGCGTCTCGAGGCGATGGTGCGTGCCGGTGCGGCGACCATAGAATGCAAGAGCGGCTACGGCGGCGACGTCGACGTCGAGCGCCGGCAGCTGCGCGCGGTGCGTCGCCTGGCCGCCGCGCACCGCGCGGAACTCGTCCCCACCATGCTCTTCCACGTCCCGCCGGGCGACGCCGCGCTGCGCGCGGGGTGGCTCGAGCACGCGTGCCGCGACTTCATCCCGGCCATCGCCGCCGAGTCGCTGGCCATCGACATCGACGTCTTCGTGGAGCGCGAGGCGTTCACGGTGGACGAGGCGCGTGCGCTGGTGACGGCCGCCCGCGCGCACGGCCTCGGCGCGCACCTGCACGCCGACCAGTTCCACGCCATCGGTGGCGTGGAGCTCGGCGTCGAGCTCGGGGTGCACAGCGTCGATCATCTCGAGGCGAGCGGCGCCGCGCAGGTCGCCGCGCTCGCCGCGAGCCGCACCGTCGCCGTCGTGCTCCCGGGCGTCACGCTGCATCTCGGCCTGCCACCAGCTCCGGTGCGTGCGCTCGTCGACGCCGGCGCGATCGTGGCGATCGGCACCGACTGCAATCCCGGCTCGTCGCCGCTCTTCTCCATGCAGCTCGCGATGGCGCTCGCCGTTCGCCTCTATCGCCTGACGCCGGCCGAGGCGCTGGTGGCCGCCACGGTGAACGCGGCGGCGGCGCTCGGCTTCTCGCGCACCGGGCGCATCGTGGAGGGCGCGGTCGCGCAGTTCGTGATCCTCGAGTCGCGCGACTGGCGCGATGTCGCCTACGCACTTGGCGGTGACGTCATCGCCAGCACGCTCACCCGTACCGCCGTCTCCGACTCATGACCGCGCCCCTGCTCGTCGGACGCTCCCTCACGATCGACGACGTGGTGCGCGTGGCACGGCACCGCGCGCCGGTGGCGCTCTGCGATGCGGCGCGCGCGCGCATGCAGGAGAGCCGCGACTACATCGAGCGGCTCGTCGCCGAGGGGCGCGTGGTCTACGGCGTGACGACCGGCTTCGGTCGCCTCGCGAGCGTGCGCATCGACGCCGGCGACGTGCGCCGGCTGCAACGCAACCTCCTCGTCTCGCATGCCATCGGCGTGGGGGCGCCACTCGACACCGACGTCGTGCGCGCGATGCTCCTGCTGCGCGCGCAGTCGCTCGCCATCGGCTGCAGCGGGATCCGCGTGGCGGTGGTCGAGCTCCTGCTCGCCTTCCTCTCGCTCGGCATCCATCCGGTGATCCCGTCGCAGGGATCGGTGGGGGCGAGCGGCGACCTCGCGCCGCTCGCGCACATGGCGCTCCCGCTCATCGGCGAGGGCGAGGTGGAGTGGGAGGGGCGCGTGCGGCCGGCGCGCGAGGTGCTCGACGCCGCCGGGCTCGCGCCGGTCGTGCTGGAGGCGAAGGAAGGGCTCGCGCTCATCAACGGCACGCAGGCGATGACCGCCATCGGCGCGCTCGTCCTCCACGAGGCGCGCGAGCTGTGCACCGTCGCCGACATCGCCGGCGCCATGTCGCTCGAGGCACTCAAGGGGACCGTCACCGCCTTCGACGCGCGCGTGACCGCGCTCCGGCCGCACCCCGGCGCGCAGGCGGTCTCGGCCAACCTGCGCACGCTCGGTGCGGACAGCGCGGTGCACGCCAGCCACGCCGACTGCGAGAAGCTGCAGGACGCCTATTCGCTCCGGTGCATGCCGCAGGTGCACGGCGCCAGCCGCGACGCCATCACGCACGCGATCACGGTCGTGGAGCGCGAGTGCAACGCCGTGACCGACAACCCGCTCGTCTTCGCGGCCGACGATGCGGTGATCAGCGCCGGGAACTTCCACGGCCAGCCGGTCGCGCTCGTCATGGACTACGCGAAGATCGCCATCGCCGAGCTGGCGAACATCAGCGAGCGCCGCGTCGAGCACATGCTCGATCCGGCGGTGAGCGGCCTGCCGGCCTTCCTCGCGCGGCAGGGCGGCGTGAACTCGGGGCTCATGATCAGCCAGTACACGGCTGCCAGCCTCGTCAGCGAGAACAAGGTGCTCGCGCATCCGTCGAGCGTCGACAGCATCCCGACGAGCGCGAACCAGGAGGATCACGTCTCGATGGGGACGACCAGTGCGCGCCAGTGCGCGATGATCCTCGAGAACGCGACGTGGGTGCTCGCCATCGAGCTGCTGAATGCCGCGCAGGCGCTCGATTTCCACGCACCGCTGACTCCCGGGCCAGGCACCGGCGCGGCGCGTGACGCGATCCGCGCGGTGGTGCCGCCACTGACCGAAGATCGCATCCTCACCGGGGACCTGGCTGCGGTGCGCATGTTGATCCGCGAGGGGGTGCTTCGCGCGGCGGCCGAACGCGCCGTGCGAGCGCTGCAGTAGCAACTGCAGGCACGATCGGCAGTTGGGGCGAGCGGCGCCATGTCGCGACAGTGCATGGCACGCGATCTGCGTTGACTGCCGGTGCGACGCGTGATCCTGTCGGCACCGAGCCGGTACGGACTCCACGACGCAGCCCCGCCGGTCCGTCACGCGCGTCCTGAGTTCCACGGGAGCCGTGCGCGCATCCCGGTGACGGCACACCGCGCCACCGATCGTCCCGCACCATCACGGCACGCTGTTCGGTCCCGTGCACGGCCCGGTACGACGGGCGCGTCTCCCGTCGTGCATGTCCGTCGATCACGGTGCCGCACACCGGCGCCCGATGCGTGAAGGCGAGCGTGGCCCCACGTCACCACACATCAGTGGAGCACTGCATCATGCGCACTCGTCATCTCGTTCCCGCACTCGCCCTCATCGCGGCCGCCCCGCTGGCCGCCCAGGGACTGCCGTCGCCGTCGCCGAGCACCACGCGCCCGGACAGCGCGGGTGGCATGAGCTCGGGGAGCTCGTGGCAGCAGGACACGACCCGCACCAAGGCCAAGAAGGACTCGGCGTCGCGACTCGGCCGGTGGCCGGTCGAAGAGCGACTCGGCGATGAAGCGCCCGCCGGCGGCGGGTGCGCCGGCGTCGCCGAAGCGCGACTGACGTCGTACCGTGGGCAGGTGCCTCCGATGCGGGGGCATCTGCCCGCACCGACGGCGTCGTGAGGGAGCCGCGCGCCGGCATTGCGGCGTGCCGATTTCAGGCGCACGTTCGCGAGGCAGGCAGTGCGGCGTGTCGCGGTGATCGGGCGTTGGCACGGTGGTACGACCGCGACGCGCGGCGCGCCACTTGCGGCGTGAGTCGGTAGCATTGAAGGATGCCGGTGCGGACCACTGCACTGGCCTGAGGCAGGAGGCAGGATCCCGTCACGTTGCTCGGGGAGGGGTGGCGTGGCGGGCACCGGAGACGCGGGTGGGCGATCCCGGTGGCGCACGGGGCGGGGGA
>JALOPO010000096.1 GCA_025453855.1 Gemmatimonadaceae bacterium | reverse complement strand
GTCGTGGCCGTGCACGCTCGTGATCGAGGCGTAGTGCGCGCCGCTCGCCTCGGTCCAGGCGCGCACGTCGTCGGCGGGGTAGAGCACGTCGCCGGGAATTCCGACGCCCGTGATGCGCGCCGCGTGCGGCGCGAGCGCCGACACCACGCCGCCGCGCCCTCGCCCCACGTCGTGGGCATCCATCGCGTCGATGAGGCGACGGTACGCCTCGGCATCGAAGCGCTCGATGAGCCGCGCGCCGTGGTGCTGCAGGTAGCTCACTGCGGTGCGCTCGCCATCGAGCGTGAAGCGGCCGTTGAACTCGGTGGCCGAGCGGTAGCTGAGCATCCCGATCGCGCGTGCGAGCGCGAGGCCGTCGCGCGCCCCGCCGAGGCGCAGCGCCTCGCGATGCAGGTGCCCCAGGCCATGCGCCCACGGCGTCTGCGCTGCCGGTGCCGCGAGCGCGACCGCGTGCGTCGCCGGCCCGAGCGCGAGCGCGAGTTCGAGCGCGACCATCCCGCCGAGCGAGCCGCCGGTAACGACGTGGGGGCGCGGGAGGCCGAGCGTGCGCAGCAGCGCGAGCGCGGTGGCGGCGATGTCGCGCGGCGCGACGGCGGTGGAGGCGTCGAGCGCGGGCGCGGTGCGCGTCCCGGTGCACGAGCCAAGCGAGGCCGGCGCGAGCACCACCGCGTCGCGGCGCTCCTGCGTGGCGAGGGCGTGCACCGCCCACGCGGCGGCGCCGGGCGCATCGCCGGTGAGCGCGGGGATCGCGAGCACGAGCGGGCGACCCGCCGGCACGGCGTCGAGCGGGCCGCTCGCGTCGCGCAGCACGTACGCCACCTCCACCGCGTGCGCCACGCCGCCCCGCTCGAGCGCGATCGCGCCCACGGCGGCGTGGCGGAGTGCGTCGTCGCTCATGCGGCCGCGCGCGCGAGCACGCCGGTGGCGCGGGCCGAGGCGAGCGCCTGGTCGAGGTCGGCGAGCAGGTCGCGCGCATCCTCGAGCCCGACCGAGAGGCGGATCAGCTCCGGGCGCACGCCGGCCGCGAGCCGCTCGTGATCGGCCAGCTGCTCGTGCGTGGTGCTCCACGGATGGATCACCAGCGACTTCGCGTCGCCCACGTTGGCGAGCAGCGAGAAGAGCTGCAGCGCGCCGATGACGGCACGCGCGGCCGCCTCGCCGCCACGCACGCCGAAGGCGAGCACGCCACCGTAGCCCCCGTCGAGGACGCGGCGCGCCACGAGGTGGCTGCGGTGCGTGGCGAGCCCGGGGTAGCTCACCCAGGCCACGTCGGGGTGCTGCGCCAGATGCTGTGCGACGGCGAGCGCATTGCTCGCGTGGCGTTCCACGCGCAGCGGGAGCGTCTCGAGCCCCTGCAGCAGGAGGAAGCTGTTGAACGGCGAGAGTGCGGCCCCGATGTCGCGCAGCAGCACCACGCGCAGCCGGAGCGCGAAGGCGACGTTCGCGCCGCCGAGGTCGCGGAACGCCTCGCCGAACACGAGGCCGTGGTACGCGCCTTCCGGTTCGGCGTAGAGCGCGCGGAAGCGCGGGTTCGACGCCCAGTCGAAGCGACCGCCGTCGATCACCACGCCGCCGATCGCCGTGCCGTGGCCGCCGATCCACTTGGTCGCGCTGTGCAGCACGATGTCGGCGCCGTGCTCGATCGGACGGCAGAGCGCTGGGGTGGCGAAGGTGTTGTCGACCACCAGCGGGAGGCCGTGCGCATGCGCGAGGGTGGCGAGCGCGGGGAGGTCGGCCACGTCGAGCGCCGGGTTGCCGATCGTCTCCACGTAGAGCGCGCGCGTGCGATCGTCGATCGCGGCGCGCACCGCGGCCTCGTCGCGCACGTCGACGAAGCGCGTCGTGATGCCGAGGCGCGGGAGCGTGTGCGCGAGGAGCGCGACGGTGCCGCCGTAGAGCTCCGTGCTGGCGACGATGTTGTCGCCCGCGACGCAGAGGTTCAGGAGCGCGAGCGTCTGCGCCGCCTGCCCGCTCGCCGTCGCCACCGCGGCCGCGCCCCCCTCGAGTGCGGCGATGCGCTTCTCGAAGACGTCGGTGGTCGGGTTCATGATGCGCGTGTAGATGTTGCCGAACTCCTTGAGGCCGAAGAGCGAGGCGGCGTGCTCCGGCGAGTCGAAGACGTACGACGTGGTGGCGTAGATCGGGACGGCGCGCGCGTTGGTGGCGGGATCGGGGTGCTCCTGGCCGACGTGCAGGGCGCGGGTGGCGAGGCCGAGGGGGGCAGCGGTGGTCGACGACGTGGACATGACGGGCTCCGGTGGCGCGAGGGCGTGACGGGACGACGCCTGACGGAGCGTGCGCCACGGGCGGCGCACGCGCGGGGGCGTGGCGAGGGGTGTTCGCGGTGTGGTCGGGCCACGCACGGCGCTGCTCGCGAGCGCATGGCTCGCGGGGCGGGGCGTGGGGGCGTCGCTCAGGGCGACGCCGGCATCACATTCGTCGACAGCAGGGCATGAAACACAGCGAGCCGAGGCAGGGAAGCCGCCTCGGCTCGTCCCGGTTTAGCAGTTGTTTTGCGTGGCTGCAAGCGGCGGCAAATCACCACGTGAACGATTGTGGAGGCACGCTACGTCGCCCCCGCCGATCCGTCAAGGGTGCGGCGACACCGGCCGCGACAGCTCGCGCACGAAGAGGTGCTTGCGCCCGATCGACAGCTCCGAGCGCGACACGCCCTGGTAGCGCCACGTCTTCTCGGGATAGTCGTCGAGGTTCGACTGCGTGAAGCCGCTGCGCAGGAAGAGCGTGTCGGCGAGCGAGACGGCGATGAGGCGTGGATAGCCACGCCGCGCGGCGAGCTGCACGGCGGCCTCGATGAGCGCACGCCCGAGGCCATGCCCCTGCGCCTCGGGCGCGACCGCGAGCGAGACCAGCTCCGCCAGCGACGGCGAATACTCGTCGAGCGCCACCTGCCCGACGACGTCGCCGCGCGCGCCGCGCACGATGCGGAAGTCGTCGAGGTGCGCCTGCACGAAGGCGGGGGTGCGCGGGAGCGTGAGCCCCTCGGGGGCAAAGCGGTTGTTGAGCGCGACGATCGCCGCCACGTCGTCGTCGTCGGGGCGCACCACGAGCGCGGTGCCGGCCGCTGCGCGTGTCATGCGCTCGCCGCCAGCGTGGTCAGCGCCTCGCCGGTCACACGATATGTCGTCCACTCGGTCATGCCGCGCGCGCCGAGCGACTCGTAGAAGCCGATCGCGCTCTCGTTCCAGTCGAGCACCGCCCATTCCAGGCGCCCGCCGCCGCGGCGCACGACTTCCGCCGCGAGCCAGGCCAGGAGCGCGCGGCCGATGCCGTGGCCGCGGTGCTCGGGGCGCACGAAGAGATCCTCGAGCCAGAGCCCCGGGCGCGCGAGGAAGGTGCTGTAGTTGGGGAAGAAGAGCGCGAAGCCGGCGGTCGTGCCATCACGGCGCGCGAGCACGACTTCGGCCGCGGGGCGCGCGCCGAAGAGCGTCGCGTGCACCTGCGCCTCGGTGGCGAAACACTCGTGTGCGAGGCGCTCGTAGTCGGCCAGCGCGTGGATGAGCGCCGTGATCTCCGGCGTGTCGGCGGGGGTCGCTGGGACGATCTGGAGCACGGAAACGGATGCGTCGGGAGGCACACGAAGGTTTGCCTCAAGTATGCACCGGTCTTGCCGAGATTCGCGAGCATGTCAGCCACGGTCGCCCGGCCGCTGCCCTATGCCACGGGGAGCCACGTCTCCATCCCGTCCGCCGAGTGCGATGCTGGCGCACGCCTGTCGGTCGCCGTGCTCGGCTACCTGCTGGCGCTCATCGGCACGCTCGCCCTCATGCCGTTCGAGTTCCGCATCCCGGCGAGCTACGACCTCGCGTGGGATGCGACGTGGCGTGACGCGGCGCTCGCCGCCGCGCTCTTCCTGCCGGTGGGCTTCCTCGCGCGTCGCGCGACGCGCCCGCGGCACGACCGGTTCGCGCTCTCGGCGATGTCGCTCGCGACGGTGGCGAGCGTGGGCATCGAGACGCTGCAGCTCTACACGCCGCATGCGCACGTCTCGCCGTGGGACGTGCTCGCGCACGTGGGCGGCGCGGCGTGTGGCGTGGCGCTCTTCGAGACCGTGGCGCGCCGCAGCAGCGACGAGGTCACCTCGGACGTGCTCCTGCTGCAGCTCCCGCTCATGGGGCTCCTCTACCTGCTCGTGCCGCTGCTCTGGGTGAGCAGCCTCGCCGCGCAGGGTGAACCCGCGCGCCTGGCGCTCACGCTGCTCGTGGGGCTCACCGGGGCCTCGATCCTCGGCTCGGTCGCGCGTGCCATGGCGCCGATGACGATCGAGCGGGCGTGGTGGAGCGTCGGTGCCGCCGCGGCCACGTGGGTCGCGGTCGGGATCGCGCCCGCCGCGCGTCTCGATCCATCGCTGGCCGCCGGGACGATCCTCGTGGTGGCGGCGTATGCGGGGTGGCGTGGGCGGCTCAACGCGCCGGCGTTCCACGAGCGCCGCTTCGAGGTGCCCGCGCTGCGCGCCGCCGCGCCCTTCCTGGCGCTCTTCCTCGTCGGCTCGGCCATCTGGCCGGCGCGCGGCTTCCGCACGCATCCGCTCTGGCATCTCGGCTTCCCCACCGCCGACGGCGGCCTCGCGCTCGTGCTCCCGGTGGTCGAGGCGCTGGTCGGCGCGACGGTGCTCGGCTACGTGATCGCCGAGTTCAACGGGCGGGCGGAGCTGGGCTTCCGCCGCACGTGGCCGCGCGTGCTGCGGTGGGCGCTGCTCATCCTGGTCGGTGGCGAGTGCACGCGCAGCCTGCTGGCGTACGAGGGGGCGAGCGGCGTGCGGCTCCTGCTCGGCTTCGTGGCGAGCATCTACGGCGCGGGGCTCTATCACCTGCAGCGCGAGCACGTGAAGGTCGTGGCGCGCCGCCGGCGCGAGGCCGCGGCGGCGCGCGCGGCCCGCGTCACGTCGGTGGATGGGTCGGCGGTGGCCGCCCGCGCCGCGCGCTTCCCGCGCGCGCGCTGATCGCAGAGCGGTGGCGGAGGCGGCGAATGCCGCGCTGACGCGCTTCCCGCGCGCGCGCTGATCGCAGCCACCGCGCTCGCGCGACATCATCACGAGTCGATCCAAGCGCGCACGCGGCGCGCTGGACGCACGCGGTGCGCACTGGTGGTCAGGCGATGCGCCGGTCGACCGTGCGCTCGCTGGCGATGCCTCGCGTGCCGGGATGTGGCGCCGCCGTCGCGAGCAGGTCGGCCGTGGCATCGCGGCGCTGCGGGCGCCGCAGCGCCCACCACGCGAGGCAGGCCCCCGCCACCACCATCGCGGCCGTGCGCGTGACCGGCGTCGTGAGCCCGCCCACGAGCAGCACCGCCACGAGGAGCGCCGCGACGTGCGGCGGACGACGCGCGATCGGCGGCGCGGCGATCCCCGCATGCTGCGCGGCGATCGCGAGCAGCTCGCCGGTGCGCGTGCGGCGACGCACCGCCTCGCGCGCGGCCACCGCCGGCGGATCGAGGAGCGCGAGGCCGTAGCGCACCGCCTCGTGCAGCGACTCGTGATCCCGGGAGTCGGGTGACGGGATCGGCCGCGACCCGAGCGGCGTGGCGCGCACTGCGTCCTGACCATGGGGCGTCGGGCGCACGAGCGGCGACGCATGCGGCGTCTGGCGCGCAGCGCTCGTGATCGGCATGGCGCCCGGCGTGACGGCAGGGAGGGCACGTGGCGTGGCGCGCATCGTGGCGGTGCCGCGCGGCGTGGGCGCGGTGGCGCGCCCGGGCATCGAGGCGCCACGCGTCGCCGGCATGCGCACGAGCGCCGCGAACCACTCGCGCACGGGGAGCGCGCCGGCGCGCGTCGATGCGCGCGCGAGCAGCGCCTCGGCCTCCGGTGCGCGACCGGCGCGCATCTCGATCGCGGCGCGCAGCGTGAGCAGCACCGGGTCATCGGGGTGCAGCGCCACCGCGTGCGAGGTCGCGAGCTGCGCGGCACCGTCGTCGCCGCCGGCCAGTGCGTGCACGCCCAGCAGGTAGAGGAGCGCCGCCGATCGCGGCAGCGCCGCGATCGCATCGCGGAGCACCGCCGCCGCATCGTCGCCGCGTGCGAGGAGCTCGAGCGCGGCGGCGCGCAGGTACCACGGCGCGTCATGGGCGAGCCGCGCCGACCAGGTGGCATCGAGCGTCGCCAGCACGTCGTGCGCACGCCCCCCCTGCAGCGCGCGCGTGGCCTGCTCGAGCGCGAGGGCGAGCGCAGCCGGCTCGGGGAGCACGTCTCCGGTGGCCAGCCGCCCCGCGAGCGCGACGTCGGCGAGCGGCGTCGCCTCGGCCGCGCCGGGGACCACCGGCGGCACGGGATCGACCGGGGCCACCGGAGTGCCCACGCGCGCCGAGCCCGGGATGCCGGTCACCACCGGTCCGGTGAGGATCGACGGGATCGACGGCTCTCCGCCCACGCCTCCGATGCGGCTCATGCGGGGCGTCGGCTCGGGGGTGGGCGATGGGTGGGCATCCTCGGAAAGGATCGGCAGTCTGGCCCCGCGACACGAGTCGGGTGCCATGCATGCGACGCATCACCGACCGTCAGGTCACCCCTAGTGTGGCGTCCCACTGATTCCTCGCAGAAATCCCGCCCCGATTCCTCGCCGTGCCTGCGGGCACGCCTCGTCGGCGCGCCTTGCCCGACACGGATCGGAACGAGATTTCTTCTGCAAGGAATCAGTGGGACGCCACACTAGTCCTTGCCTCACGGCTCCATCACCGGGCCGCGTCGCGGGCCGGCGGGCGCGGTCACCAGGCCCGTGCCATCCCCCGCCAGTCGACGAACGCGGGCTCCCCCGTGACGCCCGCCTCCTCCAGCCGCACGAGGAGCTGCGCCGCGACCGCATCCGCGTCGGGCTGGAAGGCGAGCCCCGCGGGGTCGATCCGATAGCGCCCCGCGTTCGCGACGACCGTGGCCAGGCCGCCGCTCAGCAGGTCGTGCTGCAGCGTGCG
>JALOPO010000095.1 GCA_025453855.1 Gemmatimonadaceae bacterium | reverse complement strand
CCCGATCCCACTCGCCGGCTGCCAGCGGATGTGGAACAGCGGACAGCCGACCCGCCCGACAGCGGATCAGGGATCGCCCGCCTGAGCGCGCGTGGTGGCGGCGGTTACGATGCCGACATCCCGAGCGGTGGAGAGCGACGACGATGACGATGGTTGCCGACTGGCGCGCGCGCGCGGTGGCGCCGGCCGATGCGGTGGCGGCGGTGCGGAGCGGAATGCGCGTCTTCGCGCAGGGGGCGGCGGCGACGCCGACCACGCTGCTCGCGGCGATGGCCGAGCGCAGCGACCTGGAGGGGGTGCGCCTCTACCACATGCACACCGAGGGGCCCGCGCCGTGGATCGGGCACGCGGGGATCCGCTCGGTCTCGCTCTTCACGGGGGCGGCGGTGCGGGCCGCCGTGCAGCGCGGCGAGGCCGACTTCATCCCCGTCTTCCTTTCCGATATCCCGCGCCTCTTCACGTCGCGACGCGTCCCGCTCGACGTGGCGATCGTGCAGCTCTCGCCTCCTGATCGCCACGGCCTCTGTTCGCTCGGCACCTCGGTCGACTGTTCGCGTGCCGCCGTCGACTCGGCGACGATGGTCATCGCCGAGATCAACCTGCGCATGCCGCGCACGCACGGGCAGACGGCGGTGCCGCTCGACCGCGTGGATGCGTACATCGTCACCGACCGCCCGCTGCACGAGCATGCACCGAATCCGCCGGGCCCCGTGGAGGAGCTGATCGGCGAGCACGTCGCACGCCTCGTCCCCGACGGCGCCACACTGCAGATGGGGATCGGCGCGATCCCCGAGGCGGTGCTCGGCCGACTCGGCGATCGCGTCGACCTGGGCGTGCACACGGAGATGTTCAGCGACCGGCTCGTCCCGCTCATCGAGGGGGGCGTGGTCACCAACCGGCTCAAGGCGGTGCATCCCGGGCGCACCGTGACGAGCTTCATCGCCGGGTCGCAGCGGCTCTTCGACTTCGTCGACGACAACCCGCTGGTGGAGTTCCTCCCCGCCGACCGGACCAACGACACGCAGGTGATCGCACGCAATCCCCGCGTGGTGGCGATCAACTCGGCGATTCAGGTCGACCTCACCGGGCAGGTCTGCGCCGATTCCATCGGCCACCGGATCTTCAGCGGCATCGGCGGGCAGATGGACTTCATCCGCGGCGCGGCGCGGTCGCCGGGCGGCGTCCCCGTGATCGCGTTGCCGAGCACCGCGAAGGGGGGCACCGTGTCGCGGATCGCCCCCGAGCTCACGCCCGGTGCCGGTGTGGTGACGACGCGCGGGCACGTGCACTGGGTGGTGACCGAGTACGGTGCCGTGAATCTCCATGGGCTCACGCTGCGCGAGCGTGGGGAGGCGCTGATCGCGATCGCGCATCCCGATCACCGGGCGGCGCTCGAGCGCGAGTTCAGGGCCGTGCGCGTCGTGCCGATGGTGTAGGCTCGGCGCTGCGCGCCTTCGCGGCTGGGGCGCTGCGCGCCGGAACGGCTGGGGCGCTGCGCGCCGAGTTCAGGAGTTGCGGAGTTCGGGAGTACTGCCGGACAGTGCAGCACCCCAGCGGGTCTTGCTGTTCTCCAGAACTCCCGAACTCCGGAACTCGGCGCGCAGCGCCCCAGCCGTTCAGGCGCGCAGCGCCCCGACAGTCCTGCCGAGCGCCCCACCGGCACAGCGCGGATCCCCCCGACGACGCCGCGCCCCCCCAACCAAACCCGTGCGCGCCGCGTAGTCGTGGAGCCCGGCTCTCCCCGTTGCCGGGACCGCTGCTCACTCCCTCCCTTGGAGCGCCATGCGATTCGTGCGTCCCCTCGTCGCGCTGGGGGCCCTCGTGGGGCCGGCCCTCGGTGCGCAGGCCCCGTCGCCGGCGGCCGCCCTCGACTCCCTGACGATCGCCGGCCTGCGCTGGCGCGCGATCGGCCCGGCGAACATGGGCGGCCGCGTCACCGACGTCGAGGGCATCCCGTCGCCGTCCAAGACGTTCTACGTCGCCACCGCCGGCGGCGGCATCTGGAAGACGACCAACGCCGGCACGACGTTCAAGCCGATCTTCGAGAACGAGCGCTGCGTCGCGATGGGTGACCTCGCGATCGCGCCCTCGGACACGAACGTCATCTACGCCGGCACCGGCGAGCAGAACTCGCGCAACTCGATCTCGCCCGGCTGCGGCGTCTACAAGAGCACCGACGGCGGGAAGACGTGGAGCTTCCTCGGCCTGCGCGAGACGGAGCACATCGGCCGCATCCAGGTGCATCCGACCAACCCGAACATCGTCTACATGGCGGTCCTCGGTTCGGCGTGGCGGCCGAGCAAGGAGCGCGGGCTCTACAAGTCGGTGGACGGCGGCAAGACGTGGTCGATCGCGAAGTTCATCAGCGAGAAGGCGGGCTTCATCGACGTGCAGCTCGACCCGCGCAACCCGGACGTGATCTGGGCGTCGAGCTACGAGCGGCAGCGCGGCCCGTACTTCCTGCAGTCGGGCGGCCCGGGCTCGGCGCTCTGGAAGAGCACCGACGCCGGCGCCACGTGGACGCAGGTCAAGGGCGGCGGGCTCCCCGAGAGCACGCTCGGCCGCGTCGAGATCGCGATCGCGCGCTCGAACCCGGAGGTCATGTACCTCATGGTCGAGGCGGACACGATGCCGAACGCGAAGCCGGAGAAGGGGAAGAAGGCGCAGGTGCGGCCGAGCGGTCTCTATCGCTCGGCCGACGGCGGGAAGACGTGGGAGAAGCGCAACGGGGAGAACGTGCGCCCCTTCTACTACTCGCAGGTGCGCGTCGACCCGAAGAACCCGGAGCGCGTCTACTGGTCGTCGACGCCGGTGAAGTTCTCCGATGACGGCGGCAAGACGGCGCGCGACGCGACGGTCGGCATCCACGTCGACCATCACGCGATGTGGATCGACCCGAACGATCCCGAGCACTTCATCGTCGGCAACGACGGCGGCGTGGCGCAGACGTGGGACCGGGGCGGGAACTACGACGTCCTGAACATCATCAACATCGGCCAGTTCTACGCCATCTCGTTCGACATGGCACAGCCGTACAACGTCTGCGGCGGGCTGCAAGACAACGGCTCGTGGTGCGGACCGAGCCGCAAGGTGCGCGGCCCGATCGGCAACGAGGCGTGGCGCTACATCTCGGGCGGCGACGGCTTCTACACGGCGCAGGATCCCACCGACCCGGACATCGTCTACAGCGAGAGCCAGGGCGGGAACATCGGGCGGCTGAACATGGCCACCGGCGAGCGCACGAGCCTCGTGAAGCCGAGCTGGCGGTCGCGCTTCCTGCAGTGGGAGGACTCGATCCTCATCGAGCGCCCCGACACGACGGCGCCGATGAGCAAGGCGCAGAAGGCGCGCGTCGACGCCTTCCGCGCGCGCCAGAAGGCCGACAGCGCCGAGGCCGACCCGTCGCGGCGACGACCTGATGGTGATCTCGCCCGACCTGTCGAACGCCGACCCGGTGAAGCTCCGCATCGCGCTCAAGGAGACGGGCGGCATCACCCCCGACCTGACCGGGGCCGAGACCTACGGCACGATCACCGCGCTGGCCGAGTCGCCGGTGAAGGTCGGCATGCTCCTGGCCGGCACCGATGACGGCAACGTCTGGCTGTCGCGCAACGACGGCACGACGTGGGACAAGCTCACGGGACGCTTCCCGGGCGTGCCGGTGGAGACGTACGTGTCGCGCGTGGAGCCGAGCGGCGCCGACGCGAACACCTTCTACGTCACCTTCGACAACCACCGTCGCGGCGACTTCGCCCCCTACGTCTACATGACGACCGACGGTGGCGCGACCTTCCGCTCGATCGCGGCCAACCTGCCGACCGGTGGCCCCGACTTCGTGCACGTGATCCGTGAGGATCCCGTGAACCGGAACCTGCTCTATGTCGGCACCGACGTGGGCGTCTACGTGTCGATGGATCGCGGCGGGAGCTGGCAGAAGTTCATGACCGGGCTGCCGACGGTGCCGGTGCACGACCTGCGCATTCATCCGCGTGATCGCGAGCTGATCGCCGGCACGCACGGGCGCAGCATCTACGTGGTCGACATCGGTCCGCTGCAGCAGATGACGCCCGCCATCGCGGCGAAGAAGGTGCACCTCTTCGAGCCCCGCATCGCCTACGCGATGGGGCAGTCGCCCAGCTCGGCCGGTGGCGCGAGCGGCGAGAACGGCCACAAGCGCTTCGGCGCCATGTCGCCGGCGATGGGTGCCGACCTGCAGTACCGCATCACCGAGAGCCAGCCGGGGAAGCGCGTCTCGATCGTGATCACCGACGCCATGGGCGACACGGTGCGCACGCTGAACGGCTCGGGCGCGGCCGGGCTGCACCGCGTGACGTGGGACCTGCGCGGCCGTCGTCCCGCGGCCAAGCCGCTGTCGCCGGCCGAGAAGCGTGACAGCATCCGCAACAACGTGCGCATGGTCGCGATCTTCGACTCGCTGGCGAAGGAGCCGAACGCCGACACCACGCAGATCAAGTTCGCGCGCAACATGATCCTCGGCGGGCGAACCGAGGAGATGATGTCGCAGATGATGCAGGGTGGCGGCGGCGCCGGCGCGCTGCCGGGCATCCCGCGCTTCGCCGATCGTCCGGGCGAGAGCGCCGGGCGCGGCGCGGCCGGTGGCGCGCCAGGGGCAGCGGCGCAGGGAGAGGGCGCGCAGGCCGGCGGCGGCGCGCCGAACATGGGGGCGATGAGCCAGATCTTCCAGGCGTTCCGCGGCATGGAAGGGAACCTCTTCCGGCCCGGCCGCGGCGGCGGCGCGGGGCCGATGGTGAAGGCTGGCGACTATCTCGCCACCTTCACCTACGGCACCGAGGTGCAGAAGCAGTCGATCCGCGTGGAGCGGCTCGGCAACCTCACGGGATCGAGCTCGCTCTTCGAGGACGAGGAGGAGGAGGCAGCGCGCGAGAGGCGCGAACCGTGATGATCCGTCACGGCTGATCGCACCACGCAGCACGTCACGACGGGCGGCCCCGGTCTTGCACCGGGGCCGCCCGTACGCATTGGATGGGCACGCTCCGGACGCGGCCCGCGCGACGACGACGGTCGGCGTGCGGATCGAGCGCCCGCCGTTCGGGTGCGGGTGACCGGAGGTGCGGGCGATCGTCCTCGGGACGATGGCGCGCCACCCTCGCGCCCGTTCGTGATGCCCGGCACTCACCGCGACGTGGCGAGGGAGACCGATGGGACGGGGACGATGGTTCGGGGTGATGCTGCTGGCGGCGACGGGGCTCGCCGCGTGCAGCGGTGACGAGGGGACCGGGATCGTCGCGGAGCGCGGCCCCGGCATCAACGCGGTGCGTCGCTGGAGCGACCCGCGCACCTGGCCCAACGGGCGCCTCCCCGACAGCGGGAGCGCGGTGGTGATCCCGGAGAGCACGCTGGTCGTGCTCGACACCACGCCGCCCCCGCTCGCCAACCTCACCATCGACGGCACGCTCGCCTTCGACGACAAGGATCTCGAGCTGCGCACGCAGTGGATCATGGTCCACGGCGCGCTCGAGATCGGGACCGAGGCGCGCCCCTTCCGCCGCAAGGGGATCATCACGCTCACCGGCCAGCGTGACGGCGACGACGTGATGGGGATGGGCGACAAGGTGATCGGCGTGATGGGGAACGGGCGCCTCGACCTGCATGGCGAGACGCGCACCACCTGGCTGCGCCTGAACGCGACGGCGGCGCAGGGAGCGACCACGCTCACCCTCGAGCAGGCGCCGGGGTGGCGCGTCGGCGAGCGGATCGTGGTCGCGAGCTCGGACTTCGATCCGAACCGCTTCGAGGAGCGCACCATCACGGCGGTGAACGGCGCCACCGTGACGCTCGACAGCGCATTGCGCTGGCAGCACTGGGGCGAGGTGCAGACGATCGCCGGCCGCCGCCTCGACGAACGCGCCGAGGTCGCGCTCCTCACGCGCAACGTGGTGGTGCGCAGCGACACGAGCGGGCAGGCGCAGGGCTTCGGCGGTCACGTGATGGTCATGAAGGGGGGCACGGCGCGCGTCGAGGGGACCGAGTTCCATCGGATGGGGCAGCGGCAGCTGCTCGCGCGCTACCCGATGCACTGGCACATGGCCGACGCGGTGCCGGGGCAGTACTTCCGCGGCAACAGCGTCTGGAAGAGCAACTCGCGCTGCGTCACCGTGCACGGCACCGACGAGCTCCTCGTGGAGCGCAACGTCTGCCACGACCACTGGGGACACGGCTACTTCCTCGAGGACGGCTCGGAGTCGAAGAACCGGCTCGTGGGCAACCTCGGCATGACGACGCGCGTGCCGGCGCAGGCCAACCGGCTGCTCCCCAGCGACCAGCGCCCCTCGACGTTCTGGATCACCAATCCCGACAACGTCGTGCGCGGCAACGTGGCCGCCGGTGGCACCGGCATCGGCTACTGGTACGCGCTCCCCGACCGTCCCACCGGCCCGAGCGCCGGCCAGCCCGACCTGCCGCGCCGCACGCCGCTCGGCGAGTTCACCGACAACGTCTCGCACTCGTACTTCGGTGTGGGGCTCAACGTCGACGATGGGCCGCGCGCCGACCTCACCACCGAGGTGACGTCGTACCAGCCGCGCGCCGTGCCGGCGCAGGACAACGCGCCGGCGGTGGTGGCGGAGTTCCGGAACTTCGTCGCCTACAAGCACACCGACCGTGCGGTCTGGCTGCGCGGGTCGGACCACGTGCTGGTCGACCCGGTGCTCGCCGACAACCACATCGGCGCGACCTTCGCGAGCAGCCGCACGCGGCTGCGCGGCGGCGTGGTGATCGGCACCTCGGCGAACGTCTCCACGACATCCACGCTCGGCGCGTCGCCGTTCATCACCGGCTACCAGTTCTACGACGGCACGGTGAGCGCCGAGGGGACGACCTTCGCCAACTTCACCGGGACGCGGGCGGGGGCGCTCGGCTACAATCGCCGCAACTCGTTCTCGATCGACGCCCGCAACGACGCGCGCACGCTCGCCTTCACCAACGCGAACCAGGTGCTGCTCGAGGAGCCGCAGCCCGATCGCGACGGCGACAAGGCGGCGCTGTTCATGGATCGCGACGGGAGCGTGACGGGGCAGGCGGGGCGCAGCGTGGTGAACAACACGCCGTTCCTGCTCACGGCCGAGTGCGTGCGTCGGCCGGAGTGGGGGGCGTGGAACTGCCCGCACCGCTACGTGAACCTGCTGGTCGAGGGAGCGAATCGCGAGGCGGTTGCGCCCTACACGCTGCGCCGCGACGACGGGGTGAGCGTCTCGCTGGTGGGGATCCCCGGCAACCCGCAGTGGAGCAACATGACGGCGCTCCGCGAGCGCACGTACACGGTGTCGTGGCCGGCGTCGCCGGCGCAGCGCCCGCAGCTCTTCCTGCGTGGCGCGCAGGCCGGCGACTGGGTGCGCCTGATCGTGCCCACGCCGCACGCCAGCGTGCGCGTGATCCGCGACTACGACAGCGGGCGCCCGATCGCCGAGGCCGCAAGCCTCGCCGAGCTCGATGCGGGGGCGGGGAACACGTACTGGCACGACCGCACGGCGCGCGTGGTGCACCTGCGGCTGCAGGTGCGTGACGGTCGCGACTGGGCGGCGCTGTTCATCGAGCCGCGCTGAGCCGGGCCGGCATCGTCCGCGTGTGGGCGAGCGGTGAGCCGTGACGGCGGACGGCGGACGGCGGACGGCGGACGGCGAACGGCGGGCCGCGATGATGCGATGGAGCGCGACGTGGCGCGAAGGAAGGCATGTGAATGGCTGACGGTGCATGCGGCAGGCTCCGCATGCACCGTCAGCCATTCCATCGGCCTTCTTCGCGGCGCATCGCGCTCCATCGCATCATCGCGGCCCGCCCCGCACGCGGCACACGCACGCCAGCAGCACCTTGCCGAGCCCGTGTGCGTCGTGACCGATGGCAATGGTTCGAATCGTGGTAACCGTTGACATGCCTGCTCGGGGCCGTAGGGTTCCCCCCGCTCGCGTCACGGTTTCGTCGTGCGGCGGGCACGGCGTCGGGAGCTGATCGAGCGTCCCGGGAGTTGGATGAGGAACGCGTGGCGCACTGCCGGAAGGGCGTCGCCGCGCGGCAGAGCAGGGAATCCGTCGCGACGAACCGGTCGCAGGTCCGACGGGTGCGCAGGCGCACCCGCCGTGCCGTGCAGGTAGTGCACGACACCACGGAGGACGAATGGAGCCCACGACCGCCGCGGCCATCGCCGCGCCGGCCCCGCTGCGCGGCACCGCCGTCGGCGAGACGAGCACCGATGAGCGATCGAAGATCCGCACCGTGATCGCCGCGTCCAGCGCGGGGACGATCATCGAGTGGTACGACTTCTTCGTCTTCGGCACGCTGGCCACGATCCTGGCCACGCACTTCTATCCCAAGGGCAACGAGACGGTCGCCTTCCTGAGCACGCTCGCCACGCACGGTGCGGGCTTCGCGGTGCGGCCGCTCGGCGCGGTCGTCTTCGGGCGCATCGGCGACATCGTGGGGCGCAAGTACGCGTTCCTCGTGACGCTGCTCATCATGGGCGGGGCGACGGCGGCGATCGGCCTCCTCCCGACCTTCGCGTCGGTCGGCATCCTCGCGCCGGTCCTGCTCGTCGCGTTGCGCCTCGCGCAGGGGCTGGCCATCGGCGGCGAGTACGGTGGCGCCGCGATCTACGTGGCCGAGCACTCACCGAAGGGGCGGCGCGGCTACTTCACGTCGTTCATCCAGACCACCGCCACGCTCGGCCTCGTGCTGGCGCTGGTGGTGAACCTGAGCATCCGCACCGTGGTCGGCGAGACGGCCTTCGCGGCGTGGGGGTGGCGCATCCCGTTCCTGCTCAGCGCCGTGCTGGTGGTGCTCTCGTACATCATCCGGCGCCGCATGCAGGAGTCGCCGGTCTTCGTGGAGATGAAGGCGGCCGGCAAGACGAGCCAGATGCCGGTGCGCGAGGCGTTCGGCACGTGGGTCGGGTGGAAGCGCTTCCTCGTCTCGCTCTTCGGCGTCACCGCGGGACAGGCGGTCGTCTTCTACACGGGGCAGTTCTACGCGCTCTTCTTCCTGCAGAAGGTGCTCAACGTCCCGCTGCAGACGAGCTACTTCGTGATCGCGATGGCGCTCGCGCTGGGCACGCCGTTCATCCTCGTCTTCGGCGCGCTGTCGGATCGCATCGGGCGCAAGCAGCTGCTGGTGGGTGGCAACCTGCTGGCGGCGCTCTGCTACTACCCGCTCTTCCGGGCAATGAGTGCGGCCGCCGATCCGCTCAACGTCCCGGTGCTCGTGGCCTGCGTCTTCGCGATGATGCTCTTCGTGGCCATGACCTACGGCCCGATCGCGGCCTACCTGGTGGAGAGCTACCCGGCGCGCATCCGCTACACCGCCATGTCGCTCCCCTATCACGTGGGCAACGGCTGGTTCGGCGGCTGGCTCCCGCTGATCGCCGTCTGGGCGGTGGGGGCCACGGGCAACCGCTTCGCGGGGCTCGTCTACCCGATCGTGGTCGCCGGCGTGTCGGCGATCATCGGCGCGCTCGTGCTGCGCGACACGCGGCACGTGGAGCTCCACGACGGCGCCTGAGCGCCGCGCGTCGGCTCGCTCGCACATCGCTGCACGGCAGTTCCCGGGGGCGCCACGCGCCCCCGACGCCCGGCGTGCGCCCGCCCGCCGGCGCGACCCCTGCGCGCCCCTCGCGCCGCCCGTTCCCCACCACGCGGAGTCGCACCAGATGCCCAAGCTGCTCACCCGCGCCGCGATCGCCGGCGCGCTCGTCGCCGCCGTCCCGGCGGCCGACCTCGAGGCACAGGGCCTCGACGGCTACGGCGGCGGTCCCAAGATCTACCTCAACAAGGACAGCACGTCGTTCCTGCGCATCACGCTCTGGTCGCAGGTCTGGACGCGCATGATGCAGCAGAACCCGGGGACGGCGGTGAACAACGTCCCCGACAAGCGCGAGACCTTCGACGTCGGCGTGCGGCGCACGCGCATCCTCATGCACGGCCAGATCCAGATCACGCCGCGCGTGCTCGTCTTCTGGATCATCGGCGTCAACAACCAGACCTTCAACTCCGGCGGCCTGCAGGGCGGCGACATCGGTGCCGGCACCTCGGGGATCGACGGCAAGCGCCCGCAGGTCTTCGTGCACGACACGTGGGGCGAGTTCAAGGTCAACAACGGCCTCTACGTCGGCGGCGGGATCCTCACCTGGAGCGGGCTGTCGCGCATGACCAACGCGGCGACGCTGAACTTCATGATGGTCGACGCGCCGATCTACAACTGGACCACGATCGACGCCAGCGACCAGTTCGCGCGCACCATGGGCCTCTACGCGAAGGGGACGCTCTTCCACCGGCTCAACTACCGGGCGATCCTCACCAAGCCGTTCCAGATCGCCGGCGGCCCGCAGGGGAACACGGTGCAGACGGTGCAGCTCCCGCCGATCCGTGTCCCGCGTCCGGGCCTCCCGGACACCGTGATCCAGCAGGGGACGGTCACCGTCAACACGGGGGACAATGCGGCCACCAACGCGCTCGTCGCCACGCCGGCGCGATTCAACATCGCGAACTGGAACCCGAACGCGAACACCATGATGCCCCAGCTCTACTTCAACTGGGACTTCCTGGAAGTGGAGAGCCAGGTGCTGCCGTTCACCGTCGGCAGCTACCTCGGCACCAAGCGCGTCTTCAACGTGGGTGCCGGCTTCCAGTACCATCCGCAGGCGATGCGCTCCGTGCAGCCGCGCGACTCGGTGACGGTGGGCGGCGCGCGACGCGCCGTGCTCCCGACCGACGTCGCGAACCCCGCCCCCTCGGGTGCGTCGCGCGCCGCCACGCCGACCAGCAACGGCGACTGGGTGACGTCGCCGATGCGCCACTTCGCCGTCGACGCCTTCCTCGACCTCCCGCTCGGTCACGACAAGGACGCGCTCACCGTGCACACGGCCCACTACTGGATGGACTACGGGCCGAACTACGTGCGCAACATCGGCATCATGCCGATCGGTACCGCGAATCCCGCCACGCGCGACGCGAACAACCAGTTCGTCTTCACGCAGCCGACCTTCAACGGCGCCGGCGCCGGCTACCCGATGCACGGCACCGGGACCGTCTGGTACACGCAGGCCGGCTACCTGCTGCCGCGCGGCTGGACGAAGCACGTGGGGCGCTGGCAGCCC
>JALOPO010000094.1 GCA_025453855.1 Gemmatimonadaceae bacterium | reverse complement strand
CAGCGGCGCCGCCTGCGCGCGGTGGCGATGCGCGCCATCGCGGCGTGGGAGCTCCCGTCGCCGCCCCGGCTGCGGCTCGTCGCGCACGGCTTCAATGCGACCTGGCGCGTGGACGCGAGTGGCCGGCGTTTCGCGCTGCGCCTCAACGTCGCCTCGCAGCGCACGCCAGCGAACATCGCCGGCGAGATGGCGTGGATGGCGGCGCTGTCGCGCGACACGACGCTCGTGCTCCCCGTCCCGCAGCCGCTCCCCGATGGCGCGCTCCTGCACGTCGTCGACGCATCGGAAGTGGGGCGACACCTGCCGGCCGTGCTCTTCTCGTGGCTCCCCGGCCGCGACCTCGGGCGCCGCGACGATCCCGCCGCCCTGCACGCCCTCGGCGCCGCGATGGCGCGGCTGCACGCGCACGGCGCCACGTGGTCGCCGCCACCGGGCGCGGCGTTCCCGATCGCCGACGACGTGCTCTGTCACCAGCCGCCGTCGCTCCTGGTCGACGCGCATCCCGCGCTCCCGCCGGCGCGCCAGGCGCTCTTCGTCGACGTGCACCGACGCGCGGCGGCCATGCTCGCCGCACTGTGGGCGTCGCAGCCGCACCACGTCACGCACTTCGACCTGCACATGTGGAACGTGAAGTGGCGGCGTGGCCGCCTCGCGCTCTTCGACTTCGACGACAGCGCGATCGCCTGTCCGTTGCAGGATCTCGCCATCACCACGTACTACCTGCGGTCGCGCCCCGGCGGCGATCGACTCGAGGCCGCCCTGCTCGACGGCTACGCGACCATCGCAGCGCCGCCGATCGCCAGTGCCGAGCACGTCGAGGCGCTCCTCACCGCTCGCGCGCTCCTCCTCGCCAACGACCTGCTCCGCATCGAGAACGCCGAGGAACGCGCCTACCTCCCGACCTTCCTCGCTCGTACCGAGCGCACGCTCCGGCGCTATCTCGACACCGGTCGCTTTGCGCCGGAGCTCGCGGTGCCTGGTCCCGGTTCCTGATCCGCGGCACGCTCCGCGATGCTCGTGCAACGGCTGGGGCGCCGCGCGCCGAGTCTCGGAATTGGGGAGTTCCGCGAGGATTTCGGTACACGCCGAGCATGCCTGCCGTTCTCCAGAACTCCCCAACTCCGAAACTCGGCGCGCAGCGCCCGGCAGTTCAGCAGGAAGAACGGGTGCGCACCGTACCGACCACGCGCGCCCTGCGTCGCCCGCTCAGCGCTCGGCGCCCACCGTCGGCCGCCGGGCCGCGACAACGCCGGTGATGGGGGTCGGCGTCACCCAGTCGGACGGCGCCGACACCACTGCCACCTGCCCGCTCTGCGATGGCCGCTTGAAGCCCCACGGCTCGCCCGGCAGGAGCGTGCCGGCACGCGTGCGCACCACGGCGCCCAGCCCGGCGGTGATCGCGACCCAGAGCAGCCCGATGCCGAGCGCGCGGAAGGCGCCGGCCGCGAACGGCACGCCGGTGAGGAGCGCCGACGCGAACCACGGCGCGGCGAGGATCACGATGCCGGTGACCATCGCCTGCAGTCGCGCCCCTCGCTCGGTGAGGCCGCGCGGCCCGCGCCGCGAGAGCGCCTGCCCGATCATCTCGGCCACCGCCGCCAGGCCGAGGATCACGAGGCCGATGGTCAGCGCGAGCCAGCCCACGATCACGAACGGCACCGCGAGCAGGCCGAGGATCGTGAGCGTGAGTGCGATGCAGAGCACGAGCAGCGCCGGGAGCCATGCGAGCTGCACGGCGACGCCGAGCGAGAGCGCACGCGACACGCTGCCCGCGAGCCCGGTGCGCACCGCCCGGAGCTGGTCACCGGCATTGATGAGGACCGCGATCGCGAGCACGACGAGGAGCGCGACGAGGGCGGCGGACTGCTTGATCGCCGCGACCACCCCCGCGATCCCCCCGACGATGTCCAGGAGCGGGGAGAACTGGGTGGTCATCGCTCAGCCCCCGATGGCGCGCGTGCGGGCGGCGACGGCGCGCAGGCCGGCGACGCTCGTCCCGATGGCGAGCCCGAGCCCGAGCAGCGCTGCGCCGGCCAGCGGGAGCGTCCCACCCGGCACCTGCGTCGCGAGCGGACCGAGCACCGCCTGCGCCCCTGTGCCGATCGCATCGAGCGCGGCGGCGCGGAGCTGGTCCTGCGCCAGCCACCCCTGGGCGAGGAAGCGTTCGCGATGCGTCCATCCCCACCCGAGTGCCACGGTGCTCGCTCCCGCGACGCCGGTCGCCGCCACGCCGGCCGCGATCCGCAGCGCGGGCCGCTCGGGGAGCCACGAGAGCGCCCAGTCGCGCGCCGCCACATGCCACGGGACGAAGACGTTCACCCGTGCCATCACTAGGTCGGCCATCGGGCGGCTCGGGGCGAGCTCGGGGAGCTCCTCGATCGCCAGGACGAAGCGGCGCATCATCGCCAGCTCCTCGCGGCATTGGGGGCAGTCGCGCAGGTGCCCCTGGAGCTGCTGCACGCCGAAGCCCGACTCCCCATCGAGGAGCAGGTCGAATTCGTCGGGAAGCAGGTGGCGGGTCAGCATGGCGTCTCCTGGTCTGGCGTACGGCGCGTGCGGCGGGACGGTTTCAGGGGGCGAACGGCGGGGCGGATGGGGCCGGCGGAGCGGGGCGGGGCTGCGGGACGCGGCACGCGCGCCGCGCCGGATGGTGGTCGCCTCATCGCAGGCGCTCCAGCTTCTCGCGCAACTCGTGCCGGGCGCGGTGGATGTAGGTCTTCACCGTCCCGAGCGGGAGGTCGAGGAGCTGCGCGATCTCCTCGTACGAGCGGCCGTCCACGTGACGCATGAGGATGCAGCTGCGGTACATCGGCCGGAGCGCGGCGATCGCCTGCTCGATGGCCGAGCCGAGCTCGCGGTTGGCGAGTTCGTCGAGCGCGCTCTCGCCGCCCCCCGCGAGCTCGATCGACGTCGCCTCCACCTCGGCGGCGGTGGCGGCGTTCGCGGCGCCATCGATGCTGATCGTGTCGAGGCGGCGGCGACGCAGCGCGTCGATCGCGAGGTTGTTCGCGATCTTCAGGATCCAGCTCGAGAACTTGAACTCGGGGCTGTACTTCTCGATGTTGTTGAGGACCTTGATGAAGGTCTCCTGCGCGAGGTCCTCGGCCTGCTCGCGATCCCGCACCATGCGGTAGATCAGCGAGAAGACGGGGCGCTCGTATCGCCGGATCAGCTCCCGGTACGCCTCCTCGCGCCCGTCGAGGGCACGCGCGACGAGGTCGGCGTCGGGGAGGTTGGCGAGGTCGAGCAGGCGACTCATGCGCGCGAGCGGGACCCGCGCCGAGGCGGACGGCCTCGAGCATCCGGGCGGAAAGGCCCAACGTAGGCGGCCGGGCGCGGCATCGACAGGGTTCGTGGCACGCCAGCCCTGTTTCGAGCGGCCCGGACCGGCGACCTTTCGCGGATGCCGACGACCCTCGACGCCGACCTCCGGCGCGCCGATGCGGCCGCCGCCGGTGGCGACGGGAAGCGCGACTACGTGCAGCAGATCTTCAGCGAGATCGCGCCGCGCTACGACCTGCTCAACCATGTCCTCTCGCTGAACATCGACCGGGCGTGGCGGAAGCAGGCGCTCGAGGCGCTCGGGTGGCGCGCGCGTCCCGCCGGGCGCTTCCTCGACCTGTGCGCGGGGACGCTCGACGTCGGGGCGACGCTCGTGCGCACGCGGGGCTTCGCGGGGCACGTGCTGGCCGCCGACTTCGCCGAGCCGATGCTGCGCATGGGCGCCGGCAAGGCGCCGCGCGAGCGTCTCGTGCCGGTGACCGCCGACGCCCTCGCGCTCCCCGTCGCCGATGCGTCGCTCGACGGCGCGATCGTCGCCTTCGGCATCCGCAACGTCGCCGCGCTCGACGACGCGCTGGCCGAGGTGCGCCGCGTGCTCGCGCCGGGGGCGAAGTTCGTCATCCTCGAGTTCTCGACGCCGCGCTCGGCGCTCGTGCGCGCGGCGTACCAGTGCTACTTCCACCGCGTGCTGCCGCTCGTCGGGCGGCTGGTGAGCGGACATCGCACCGCCTACACCTACCTCCCGCGCAGCGTGGCGCACTTCCCCGAGCTGGCGGTGCTCGCCGCGCGCATGACCGCGGCCGGCTTCCGCGACGTGACCTACCGGCCGCTGACCTTCGGCATCGCGGCGTTGCACGTCGGCACCGCCTGACACGCGGGCACGCACGCCCCGCTCCGACCGTTACTCCGCACGTGGCACTCGATTCCATCCCCGACTTCCTCGCCGCCATCGATCGGATCGGCGAGCTGGTACGCATTCCGCAGCCGGTGCGCGCGAAGCTCGAGCTCTGCGAGATCGCCGACCGCGCGAGCAAGCTCCCCGGTGGCGGCCCGGCGCTCCTGTTCGAGCACGTGCTGCTCGACGACGGCACGCGCTCGGCGTTCCCCGTGGCGATCAACCTTTTCGGCTCGATGCGGCGCATGGCGCTCGCGCTCGGCGTCCAGTCGCTCGACGAGCATGGCGATCGCATCACCGAGCTGCTGAACACCAAGGTCCCCGACGGCTTCGTGGCCAAGCTCGGGATGCTCCCGCGGCTGCTGGAGGTGGCGAAGTTCCCGCCGCGCGTGAAGGGGGGCGCGGCGCCGTGTCAGGAGGTGGTCTGGCGCGGCGACGAAGTGGATCTCGACAGGATCCCGATCATCACCTGCTGGCCCGAGGACGGGGGCCCGTACGTGACGCTCACCGCGGTGATCAGCAAGGACTACGCACGCGGGATCCGCAACGTCGGGATGTACCGCGTGCAGAAGCTCGGGCCGCGCCACGTGGCGATGCACTGGCAGCGCCACAAGACGGGGGCCGAGCACTTCCGGCAGATGGCCGAGCGCGGCGAGACGATGCCGGTGTGCATCGTCGTCGGCGCCGATCCCGCGAGCGTCTACAGCGCCAGCGCGCCGCTCCCGCCGGCGGTGGACGAGTTCCTGTTCGCCGGCTTCCTGCGTCGCGAGCCGGTGCGGCTCGTGAAGGCGGTGAGCAACGAGCTGGAGGTGCCGGCGGACGCGGAGCTGGTGATCGAGGGGTACATCGATCCGCGCGAGGAGATGGTCGTCGAGGGGCCCTTCGGCGACCACACCGGCTACTACTCCGAGGCCGACCTGTATCCCCGCGTGCACGTGACGGCCGTCACGATGCGCCGCCAGATGACCTACTGCACGACGATCGTCGGGCGACCGCCGATGGAGGACTACTATCTCGGCCACGCGACGGAACGCATCTTCCTCCCGCTGCTCAAGCTGACGACGCCCGAGATCGTCGACTACCACATGCCGGCCGAGGGCGTCTTCCACAACCTCGTGTTCGTCAGCATCCGGAAGAGCTATCCGGGGCAGGCGCACAAGGTGATGAACGCGCTCTGGGGGGCCGGCCTCATGTCGCTCGCGAAGGTCATCGTGGTCGTCGACCACGACATCGACGTGCGCAACGTGAGCGAGACCTGGTGGTACGCGCTCAACAACATCGATCCCGAGCGCGACGCGCGCTTCACGATGGGCCCCGTGGACGTGCTCGACCACGCGAGCCGGGCCTGGAGCTACGGGAGCAAGATGGGGCTCGACGCCACGCGCAAGCTCCCGGAGGAAGGGTTCACGCGCGACTGGCCGCGGATCATCCGCATGGACGACGCGACGCGCGCCGCGGTGGACGCGCGCTGGGCGGGGCTCGGCATCGAGCGCGCGTGGAGCGCGCGATGACCGGCACGCCGCGTCGCCCCGACGGGCACGACCCGCACCCGCCGCCGCGGGCGGTGGCGCAGCCGGGCGACGCGTCGCGCGAGGGGCAGACCTTCGACGGCGAGGGGTGGCTGGCACGCTGGGCCAGCTTCGTGAAGCTCCCGCACACCGTCTTCGCGCTCCCGTTCGCCCTCGTGGGCGTGGTGCTCGCGAGCCGTGTGCGCCTCCCCGGCGTGGGCGAGGTGGGGTGGGTGATCGTCGCCTTCACGGCGGCGCGTTTCGCGGCGATGGCCTTCAACCGCCTCGTCGACCGCGACATCGACGCGATCAACCCGCGCACGCGCCAGCGCGAGCTCCCGCGCGGCGCGCTCTCGCCGGCGCAGGCGCGCACGAGCGTCGCCCTGGCGAGCCTCGCCTTCCTCGGCGCGAGCTGGATGCTCAACCCGCTCTGCGCACTGCTCGCGCCGGTCGCGCTCGGGTGGGTGCTCTTCTACAGCTACACCAAGCGCTTCACGCGCCTCAGCCACCTCGTGCTCGGCCTCGGCCTCGGCATCGCGCCGGTGGGCGGCTATCTCGCGATCACCGGCGCGTGGAGCGAGCCATGGTGGCTGCTCCCGGTGCTCGCCGGCGCGGTGATGACCTGGGTCGGCGGCTTCGACGTGCTGTATGCGCTGCAGGATGCCGACTTCGATCGCCAGCACGGCCTGCACTCGCTCCCCTCCACGCTCGGCGTTCCGCGCGCGCTCACCATCGCGCGCGTCCTGCACGTGGGGACGGTCCTCCTGCTCGCGCTCGCGGGGTGGGCGACCGGGGGCGGCGTCCTGTACGCGGCTCGACGCGGCGTTCTTCACCATGAACGGCGTGATCAGCGTGACCTTCTTCCTCTTCGTCCTCGCCGAACGCATGCTCGGCCTCCGGTCGCTGGCGGCGCTGCTCGGAGCCTGACACGTCCTTCCGGGTCCGTCGTCGTGAACAGCTGGTGGAACTGCAGGGAAGGGCAGGACGGTGCCGATGCTGCATGCGGACGAGGTGCCAGGGGCGGTGCCGGGGCACCGATGCCGGGAGACGATCGAATGACGGTGTCCGCGTTATGCTGCACCACTCGTCGGCGCGTGCGTGCCGCGGTGATCCTGCATGCGCAACGATCCTGCCAGCAGTACGCAGTCCCTGCAGTGCCCTGCAGTCGCCTGCCGTTCCCTGCAGTCCATCGGCTGTTCCAGGCACCGGAACCAGAACGACTCGAACCCGGACGCGCGTGACCGCACCGACACTCCCGATCGTCCTTGCCCTCACCGGTGCCAGTGGCGCCCCGTATGCGGTGCGCCTCCTGCAGGCGCTCGCGCACGCGGGCCAGC
>JALOPO010000548.1 GCA_025453855.1 Gemmatimonadaceae bacterium | reverse complement strand
GGACGAGGGCCGCCAGTTCAGCGTTGATCACACGTCGTGGCACCGTGTCGATTCCGCCAGCGCTGAGGACGCCAGCCAGGAGCAGGACTCCACCGATCATGGTACGCTCCACCTGATCAATTCGACGGCCGTCACCTAACGCCCAAGGGTAGGCTGCGGGCGGCACCGACCGGAACCGCACGCGCGCTGCATCCGACGGTGCCGCCCGTCAGCCTGAACCCGACGTTAGACCAGCCACGCCCCCCTGCTACCTGCGCGCGTGCCGCCACCAGCGGTCACGGAGCGAGCACCTCGGTGTGGCATTCGGGACAACGACCCGTGGCGAGTGCAAGGTCGACGGGCGTTGGCCGTCCCTTCACGAGATCCGCCGCGGAGAGGAGCGCCGCGCCGCACGCCGGACAGAAGAGTTGGTAGCGCGCCCGCAGCTGGCGGTCGCGCTGCACGACTCGCCACCACGCCAGCAGCATTACCGCCCACCCACCGGCGAGAGTGGGCCACCCGATCGAATCTGGCCAGCCGATGCGAGCGCCGAACTGGAGGAGCAGCACACTGCCCGCCAGGCCGCCGAAGCCGAGCAGGTACAGCGGCAGGACGCCGCGACCGGCCGACGCCCGGCGATACCCCGCGCGGCACGCCTCAAGGTCGTCACGCCGCAGCGCCACCACATGCTCGGGGCTTGTCGCCGTCAGAGCGGCACCCACCTGTGTGGTCGCGTGCAGCGCGCGTGCTCCAGCGGTATGGCGTACTTCGCTCATACAGAAACCTCAACGACTCTGACTGTCTAACGCCGCTTAGGCTGCGAAGCCCGACCAACACAGCCCAGAGGCGCAGCCTAATGCGCGCACCGGGCAAGTGCATGAGAAGGCTGTCAGACTTGGAGCGCAGCCCAGGGGCACTCGACGGGCTGCCCCGTCGTCGCAAATGCAAGGCGAGCTCACCGCCCTGGGTCTGGCGCAGGCCCCCACCCCATCCAGAAGCTGAACGCCAACTCCGCACTCAAGGCCGCGCCGCCACATGGGAAGACGGATGAAGCGGGTGCGCTCGCCAGCAGCCACAGCGCGCCAAGGCGACTGCCATAACGCTGCCATAACTCCCCGCAGCGTGCGTCCGGCTGGGCCCGCTTGCATCCGCCTCGCTCCTCGGCGATGCTATCCCGCAAGTCGTTGCCAGGGAAGCATTTGACCCTTTCCAGGCGTGCGCCTTCAACCACTCGGCCACCTGTCCTCACTCTCAATGCCTTCACCGGCAACAACTTGCAGCAGGCGGACCGGGCGCGGCACAGCGAACGTGCCTGAACTGCCATACCCGCTGCCATGACGCTCGGCGGGCACCCGTACGGCAGCGCCCGCCGCCCTTCGCCGCGTGGCCGCTCACCCGTTCGGGAGACCAGCGACGGCGATCGCGGCTGACGCCAAGCTAGCCGCACCTCCAAGTGGGCGGCATGGGGCGTGGCCGAAGAACCGCGGATCGTACGTCCACCGCCGCACCTTCCGCGTGACGACGTGCACCATGTCCGGGTGCGCCGGGTTGAGCAGCACGTTCGTCTCCTCGGTCACCAGCGCCGACGGGACCTCGGCCAGCAGCGACGTGCCGCTCCGCGCCCACGCCGTGCCCCACTCGAGCGAGACGAGCCCGTGCGGCACGGCATCCCAGCCGACATGGGCCGCGGGTTCGAAGACGACCCGCGCCGCCCACGCCGCCGCCGGGACCTCGAACTCGATCAGGAAGCGGTTGAACGGGAACGACGTGCGCGCCAGATGCACCAGCGTCTCGAGGCAGGCGAGCGCGCGCGACGTGGACGTGTAGAGCATCGCCGTCCCCGACCGGTTCCAGCGCCCCCCGCTCCGCTCGGCCCCGGCGCCGGTGCGGTCGTCGGCGAGCCAGTGCGGTGTGTCGGTCCCGATGCGATAGAGCACCGGCACACGAGGCGCGATCCCTGGCGCGGCCGCGCTCACCAGTACGCGCCCGCCTGCATGGCGAGCAGCAGCCGGTCGACCACCTCGCGCCCCGTCGCCGTGTCGAGGAGGGCGAGCGGGCGCTCGCCGCCCAGCGCCGGATTCGGATCGTCGAGCCATCGGCCGAGCCAGACGGCAGGGGCGAAGTCGGGCGCCAGCTCGTGGTCGCCCGACTCGCGCCACAGCACCTGCACGCGACCGACGAGTCGGGCGAGCCCGAGCAGACGCTCGCTCTCGTCGGGCGCCAGATACGCGCCGGCGCGCATCTTCGCGTCGATCGTGGCGCGCTTCAGGCCGGTGCCGGCGTAGAGCTTCTCCTTCGAGAGCGCGAGCGCATCGGCGAGTGCGCCCACGAGGGCGGCCGGCACGCCTTCGCGCACGAGCGCGATCTGCTGCATGGGATCCTGCGCGACGAGCGGCACCGCCGCGTCGGCGCTCACCGCCTCGGTATCCCGGACCACGAGGCCGAGCCGCGCGTCGCTCGCCACGTCGAAGCGGCGGGGCGCCGCGCTCGCCGCCCGGCGGGGCCGGGCGCGGGTGCCCGTGCCCACCGGCGGCGTGGGCGCCGTGCCCGCGGCCCCACCCGCGATGGCGCGCAGCGCCCCACCCACCGGGCGATCGGGGGCGGCGGGCCTGGCGGGACGCGGACCGGTGGCCGGGGACGCCTTCGCCGACGCGCGGGTGGCTGCCATGACGACTCCATTGCTGGATTGAGCATCAATGATTGCTCGATCCGTCGTCG
>JALOPO010000093.1 GCA_025453855.1 Gemmatimonadaceae bacterium | reverse complement strand
CCCCCCGGTCACGGAGGGCGCTCCCCGCCGTTCACCGCACGGACACCGCCACTACTCGGACGGCCGCGACACGAGCCCGCCGCGCGGCACCGCGACGGCATGCCGCCCCCACGGATCGGCGAGGAGCTCGACGTGCGTCGCGATGACCGCGCCGTCGGGGGGCGGGAGCTCCTGGCGCCAGGTGCCATCGCCCGAGAGGAGCCACGCCTGCCGGTTGTCGGCGAGGCAGAGCTCGAGGAGCGAGGCGAGGCGCGGGTGGAGCGCCGGGTCGTCGACGGGGACGACCGTCTCGACGCGACGGTCGAAGTTGCGCGGCATCCAGTCGGCGCTGCCGAACCAGTACTCGCCCGCGCCCGCGTTGCCGAAGTAGAAGAGGCGCGAGTGCTCGAGGAAGCGGCCGATGATGCTGCGCACGCGGATGCGCTCGCTCGTCCCCGGGAGCCCCGGGCGCAGGCAGCAGACGCCGCGCACGATGAGGTCGATCTCCACGCCCGCCTGCGAGGCACGATAGAGCGCGAGGATCGTCTCCGGGTCGACGAGCGCATTCATCTTGGCGACGATCCGCCCGCCACGGCCGGCGCGCGCGTGCGCGGCCTCGCGATCGATCATCTCCACGAAGCGCGCGCGCATGTTGGCCGGCGCGACGAGGAGCTTGCGATAGAGCTTCTGGCGGCTGAAGCCGGTGAGCGCGTTGAACAGGTCGCTCACGTCGGCGCCGATGCTCGGGCTGCACGTGAAGAGCCCCACGTCCGTGTACAGCCGCGCGGTGCGCGAGTTGTAGTTCCCCGTGCCGATGTGGATGTAGCGCCGGATCCCGTCGGGGTCGCGGCGCACGACGAGCACCGTCTTGGTGTGCGTCTTGAGCCCCGGCACGCCGTAGACGACGTGCACGCCATAGTTCTCGAGCGTCCGCGCCCACGTGATGTTGTTCGCCTCGTCGAAGCGCGCCTGCAGCTCGATGAGCACCACCACCTGCTTGCCGCGCTGCGCCGCCTCGATGAGCGCCTTGACGATCGCCGTCTCGCCGCTCGTGCGGTAGAGCGTGACCTTGAGCGCGAGCACGTGCTCGTCGACCGCCGCCACCTCGAGGAAGCGCTCGACGCTCTCGCGGAAGCTCTCGAACGGGTGGTGCACGAGGATGTCGCGCTGCCGGATCGCCTCGAAGATCCCGTGGTCGTGGAGCTCGTCGGGGATGCGCGGCGTGTACGGAGGGTCGCGCAGCTCGGGGAGGTCGATGGCCCCGGCGAGCGCGAGCAGGTCGCCGAGGTCGAGGAGCGGCCCCGTCTCGTCGATGTCGCGCTCGGAGAGCGGGAGCGAGAGGAGCGCCGCGCCGTCCTCCTCGCGCAGCTCCTCGAGCAGGAGGGCGCGCACGTTGTCGGGCATGCCGTGCTGCACCTCGAGGCGCACCACCTCGCCGAACTTGCGCTCGAAGACCTGCCGCTCGACCGCCGTGAGCAGGTCGTCGTCCTCGTCGACGCCCGTGAGGTCGAGGTCGGAGTAGCGCGTGATCCGGAAGGCGTGCCAGCCGACGATCTCCATCCCCGGGAAGAGCGCGCCGAGGTTCGCGCCGATGACCTCCTCGATCGGCACGAAGTGGCGCACGCGCCCCGCCGGCACCCAGCGCGGGAGCGACTTGGGGACCTTCACGCGCGCGAAGTGCTCCTCGCCCGACTTGGGGTCGAGGATCCGCACCGCCAGTGACAGCGAGAGGTTGCTGATGTAGGGGAACGGATGCCCGGGGTCGACGGCGAGCGGCGTGAGCACGGGAAAGACCTCGCGCTCGAAGTACTCGTCGACCGCCAGCCACTCCGACGGCGACAGGTCGTTCATGCGGACGAGGTGCACACCGTGCTGCGCCAGCGCCGGCAGGATCTCCTGCGCGAGGCAGGCGCGCTGCAGCGCGAGCAGGTCGCCCACGCGGCGCTCGATGGCGTGCAGCAGCTCCGGGGGCTGCAACGCCTCCTGCGGATAGCCGGCCTGCCCACCGTGCACCTTGCGGCGCAGCCCGCCCACGCGCACCTGGTAGAACTCGTCCAGGTTCGAGCTGAAGATGCCGAGGAACTTGAGGCGCTCGAGCAGCGGCGTGCGCGGATCACGTGCCTCGTGGAGCACGCGCGCGTTGAACTCGAGCCAGCTCAGTTCGCGATTGAAGAAGAGCGTCGGGTCGGCGTCGCGCGGCAGGCGCGTCTCGCCCGTGGCCTCGTCGGGGCGACGATGTTCGCCGGTGTCGCCGCCCCGCTCCTGTCGTGGTGCCGTCATCCGTCTCCCATCGTCCCGTGCCTCGCGTGCGCCCCGCCGGGGACGCCGCGCGGCCGGCCACGATCAGGCGCGGCCGGCCACCACCAGTGCGTTCAATATCAGCACGCTCAGCGCCGCCAGCAGCCCCGAGGCGGGGATCGTGACGATCCATGCCCAGACGATGTTGCCGGCGAGCCCCCAGCGGACGGCGCGCACGCGATTGGCCGCGCCCACGCCGACGATCGAGCCGGTGATGGTGTGCGTGGTGCTCACCGGGATCCCCAGCTTGCTCGCCGCCAGGATGACGATCGCGCCGCCGGTCTCGGCACAGAAGCCGCCCACCGGGCGCAGCTTGGTGATGCGCGTCCCCATGGTGTGGACGATGCGCCACCCGCCGAAGAGCGTGCCGAGGGCGATCGCCACGTAGGCGCCGAGCTCGACCCAGAACGGGATCGTGGCCGCGGTCGGCACGTAGAAGATGCGGAAGGGCCCCGTCTCGTCGGCGAAGAGCCGGCTCACGCTCGGCGCCGACAGCAGCCCGACGATGATCCCCATCGTCTTCTGCGCATCGTTGCCGCCGTGCGCGAGCGAGAGGAGCGCCGAGCTGGCGAGCTGCGCGGGGCGGAAGAACTTGTCGACCTTGCCCGGGGCGCTGCGCTGGAAGAGGCGGTAGACGAGCACCATCAGCGTGAGGCCGAGCAGCGCGCCGAGCGCCGGCGAGAGCGCGATGGCCGAGAGCGTCTCGATCCACTTGCTCCCCCACTTGAGCGCACCGATCCCGGCCGACGCGACGGCGGCGCCGCCGAAGCCGCCGATGAGCGCGTGCGAGCTCGAGCTCGGGATCCCGAACCACCAGGTGATGAGGTTCCAGATGATCGCGCCGGTGAGCGCCGCGGCGATCACGTTCGCCCCCACCGCCGACTGGTCCACGTAGCCCGAGCTGACCGCCTTGGCCACCGCCGTGCCCACCGTGAAGAGGGCGGCGAAGTTGAAGACCGCCGCCCACAGCACCGCCTGGAAGGGGCCGAGCACGCGCGTGCCGACGATCGTGGCGATCGAGTTGGCGCTGTCGTGGAAGCCGTTGATGAAGTCGAAGACCAGGGCGATCACGACGATCGCGATGACATACGCTTCCACGGCGTCAGCTGTTCTTGAGCGCGATGCTCTCGAGTGCCAGCGACACGTAGTGGCACTCGTCGATCGCCGTCTCCAGGGCGTCGTACAGGTCCTTCCACTTCATCACCGTGAGCGCGTCGGTCTCGTCGCTGAAGAGGTGGCCGAGCGTGTCGTGGTAGATCGCGTCGCCCTGCTCCTCGAGGCGCTTGATCTTGACCCCGTGCTCGTAGACGAGCTGCGGCTTCTTCATCGCGCTCACCGCGTCGCGGATGTGCATGCACGCCTCGCCGATCACGGCGCAGAGGCGCACCGCCGGGTCGCGCGTCTCGGTGATGCGGTAGATCTGGGCACGGCGCGCGCAGCCGTCGATCAGGTCGACCACGTTGTCGAGGCGCGTCACGAGGGTGTGGATGTCCTCGCGGTCGAGCGGCGTGACGAAGCTCGTGTCGACCTTCCGATTGGCCTCGGCCGTCAGCTTGTCGGCCGCGTGCTCGAGCTCCTTGATGCGGGTGACCTGCTCATGGAGGCGGGCCGGGCTGGCGAAGAGCGTCTGCAGCTCGCCGGCCGACTGGACCATGATGTCGGCGATGTCGCGGAACAGGTCGAAGAAACGTTCGTCGCGTGGGATGAAGCGCACGTGAGCAGGGACTCCGGTGGGGAGGTGCCGCCGCGGCGCCCGTGGCGGGCGACCGGCGCCGGCGTGGCCCCCGATGTCGCGCGATGGCCGACTGCGGCCTCGTCCGCGCCCTCGGGGAAGCGGCGTGAAACTAGCCCGGCCGTCGAACCGCCGGGCGAACCGACACACGACCGTTACACGCCGGCACCCGTTCCGCGAGGGCGCACTGTCGCGTCGGAGACCGGGCGCGCGCCGCCTCGCTACACGTAGCGCCGCATCAGCTCCGCCCGGGTGGCGGCCTGCCGTCGCGCGAGCCGCTCCTCGTTCACGAAGCGCCGCACGAGGAGCACGCCGGCGACGAAGCCGCCCACGTGCGCCCAGACGGCGACGCCCCCCCGGTCGCCCGGCTGCGACTGGAGCATCGTGAACTCCGAGTAGCCCGCGAGGAGCTGGAGCCCGAACCACCAGAGCAGGACCAGCCAGGCCGGAAAGTGGAAGACGAAGATGGGGGGGAAGAACATCCGCACCCGCGCCCGCGGGAAGAGGAGCAGGTAGCCCCCCATGACGCCCGAGATCGCCCCCGACGCGCCGACCGTCGGGATCGCCGAGGCGGGGCCGAGGACGACGTGCGTCGCCGCCGCCGCCAGCCCGCAGGCGAGGTAGAAGGCGAGGAAGCGGCCGTGACCCATGACGTCCTCGACGTTGTCGCCGAAGACCCACAGGAAGAGCGCATTGCCGAGCAGGTGTCCCCAGCTCCCGTGCAGGAACATGGAGCTGATCGGGGTGAGGAGATTCACCGCCTGGTCGTCCACGACGCAGGCCCATCCCATGCCCATCGGGACGGCATAGCCAAGCGGCGCGCGCCCGGTGAGCTCACCCGGGACCATCCCGAGGTTGCAGACGCTGGCGATGAGCCGCGCCGGGTTCATCCCGGCCCCCTGGAAGAGCAGCCAGACGGCCGCGAGGGCGCCGAGCAGCGCCCAGGTCATGCCGGGGCGATGCTCGGTGGGATTCTCGTCTCCGATGGGAAACATGCGTTGCGAGTCACGGGTGGTCGGCTGCGGAAGCTAACGCCGGGATCGGGCCACTCGGCGTCCCGCGGGTGACGCACGGGGCGAGGCGGGCTGCCATCGGGACGGACGGGGCCCGCCGTCGACGATCGCGCTGCCAAAGCGCCGCGATGCACGCGCCAAAGCGGCAGGCATGGGTGGCCCCGCGATTGCCCTTCCGGGTCGTGACGCGCCTCGCGCCCGCCGCGCCGCCTCCGCTCCCGGAGGCCCGGCCCGCGAGCGAGCGCGAGGCAGCACCCGACTCACGGAGACACGACGCACATGGCGGACAAGGTCATCGGCATCGACCTCGGCACCACCAACTCGGTGGTGGCGGTGATGGAAGGGGGCGACCCGGTCGTCATCCCGAATGCGGAAGGCGGGCGCACCACCCCGTCGGTGGTGGGCTTCAGCAAGGACGGCGAGCGCCTCGTCGGCCAGATCGCGAAGCGGCAGGCGGTCACCAACCCCACGAACACCGTCTTCTCCATCAAGCGCTTCATGGGGCGCAAGATGGGCGAGGCGCGTGACGAGCAGGGGCGCGTGCCGTACACGATCGTCGCCGGCCAGAACGACCTGGCCGCGGTCGAGGTGCAGGGGAAGCGCTACACGCCCCCCGAGATCTCGGCGATGATCCTGCAGAAGATGAAGCAGACCGCCGAGGACTACCTCGGGCACGCGGTCTCGAAGGCCGTCGTCACCGTGCCGGCCTACTTCAACGACTCGCAGCGCCAGGCCACCAAGGACGCGGGCAAGATCGCGGGGCTCGACGTGCTCCGCATCATCAACGAGCCCACCGCGGCCGCGCTCGCGTACGGCCTCGACAAGAAGAAGGACGAGAAGGTCGCCGTCTTCGACCTAGGCGGCGGCACGTACGACATCTCGGTGCTCGAGCTCTACGACGTCGACGGCTCGCGCCAGTTCGAGGTCAAGAGCACGAACGGCGACACGCATCTCGGCGGCGACGACTTCGACCAGCGCGTCATCGACTGGCTGGTGGCCGAGTTCAAGCGCGACCAGGCGATCGACCTCTCCAAGGACCCGATGGCGCTCCAGCGCCTGAAGGAGGCCGCCGAGAAGGCGAAGATGGAGCTGTCGTCGACGATGTCGACCGACATCAACCTGCCGTTCATCACGGCCGACCAGAGCGGCCCGAAGCACCTCAACTACTCGCTGACGCGGGCCAGGTTCGAGCAGCTGGTGGACGACCTGATCCAGCGCACGATCCCGCCGATGGAGAAGGCGCTGGCCGACGCCGGGATGAAGCCGGGCGACATCGACGAGGTGCTCCTCGTGGGTGGCTCGACGCGCATCCCGAAGATCCAGGAGACGGTCAAGAAGTTCTTCGGCAAGGAGCCGAACAAGGGCGTGAACCCCGACGAGGTGGTCGCCATCGGCGCCGCCGTGCAGGGGGCCGTCCTCACCGGCGAGCAGAAGGACGTGCTCCTCCTCGACGTCACCCCGCTCTCGCTCGGCATCGAGACGCTGGGCGGCGTGATGACGACGCTGATCCCGCGCAACACCACGATCCCGACCAAGAAGGCGGAGACGTTCAGCACCGCCGACGACAACCAGACGCAGGTCGAGATCCACGTGCTGCAGGGCGAGCGCGAGCTGGCCGTCTACAACAAGACGATCGGCAAGTTCCAG
>JALOPO010000092.1 GCA_025453855.1 Gemmatimonadaceae bacterium | reverse complement strand
GATGATCGACGAGCAGATCCGCGACGGCGACTACGTGGTGGTGAACGAGCGGCAGACCGCCGACAACGGCGAGATGGTCATCGCGCTGCTCGACAAGACATCCGCGACGGTCAAGCGGTACTACCGCGAGAAGGATGGGCGTATTCGCCTGCAGCCGGCCAACGAGGCGATGGAGCCGATCTACACCGACGAGCGCAACCTGCTCGTGCAGGGGGTGGTGGTCGGCGTGCTGCGCCGGTACTGAGTCCCTGGTGCCGCACGCGCCCCGCACCGACGTCGCGCGGCTCGTCGACATCCCCAACGTCGGCCGGGCGACGGCGGGCGACTTCGTCCGGCTCGGGATCACCCGCCCGGGCGATCTCGTCGGGCAGGACGCCTACGCGCTGCATGCGCGGCTCGAGGCGCTCACGGGGGTGCGACAGGACCCATGCGTGATCGACGTGTTCCTCGCGGCGATCGACTACATGGCCGGCGCGCCGGCAGCGCCGTGGTGGCGGTACACGCCGGTGCGAAAGGCGTACCTCGCCGCGGCGCGGTCCACCACGGACTAGCTTCGGGCGACACGCCGCGGCGGCCGATCCGCCGCCGGCTCGCCCCCTCCGTCACCCGTCGAGCGTGCCCATGTCCGGCTCCTCCGCCTCGTTCCGCGGCCTGCGCACCGTCGTCTACGCCGTGCAGGATCTCCTCAAGGCCAAGGCGTGGTACGCCGAGGTGCTCGAGCGCGCGCCCTATTTCGACGAGGACTTCTACGTCGGCTTCGACGTCGGCGGCTTCGAACTCGGCCTCGTACCGGAGCCCGATGCGCCGCAGGAGCGCGACGCCGCTGGTGTGGCCTTCTGGGGCGTCGGCGATGCCGCGGCGGCCTACCGGCGCTTGCTCGACCTCGGTGCGCACGACCACGAGCCGATCCAGGATGTCGGTGAGGGCATCATGATCGGCGCGGTGCGCGATCCGTTCGGCAACGTGCTCGGGGTGGTGCAGAATCCCACCTTCCGCTTCGCCGAGTCCGACTGATCCCCGCCACCGGCCGGGACGACGCGGCGAGCGGCACCGACGGCCCGGTCAGCTCGCCGCGAACCACCAGCCGCCCACGAGCATGCTCGTGAGCGCAGCCGCCCGGACCACGATGCGCTGCACCCGGAGCGCGCGGTCGGCCGCGCTCCGAATCAGCGCTCCCAGGCCGACGGCAAGCACCGCCATCGCCACCACCGTCCCGACACCGAAGGCCGCGAGGTAGACGAAGGCCTCCGCGTGCGAGCGAGCCGTGGCCGCCGGCAGGGCCGCGACCAGCGCCCCGGACCCGGCCAGGCCGTGCACCATGCCGATGCCGAGGAGCGTTCCCTCATCGTGAGCGTGCGATGGCGAGTCTGCCGCGTGTGCGGGCGGATGCCCCTGCGCCGCTCGTCGCCACGCCAGCACGCCCAGCCCGACGAGCATCAGGCCGACGGCCTGCTCGAGGCGAGGCTCGAGTGCGGGGGGAATGCGCACCGCCGACACCACGGCGACGCCGCCGACGAGCAGGATCGAGAGCGAGTGGCCGATCCCCCATCGCGCACCGTGGCGCGCAGCGTCCCGCCAGTCCGGGCGCCGGCTCACGAACACCCCGACGGCTGCCAGATGGTCCGGCGCCACGGTGTGGAGCATGCCGAGCGCGAGTGCGGTGGCCATCAGGAGCAGCATGACGGATCAGACGGAGGCGAGTGCGGGCACGCGGACATCGGACGGTGCGCCGATCAGGACCCGATGATTCCCGGTGTCGGCGACGCACAGAATGTCGCCGGCGAGCGCGAGCGCAAAGGGCCAGTACGCGCCATCGGGGACGAGATCGGGATGGGCCACCTCGCCGATCGCCTCGAAATGCGTCTGTCCGTAGAGCCGCGTCGCCTCCGCTCCCGACTCCGTCGGCATCGACGCCCAGCCGAGGAGTCGGCAGTTGCCCGTATCGGCGATCAGGATCGCCCCATCGGGCGTGGGGACTGCGTCGTAGCACCAATTGAGCGAACCGGCCGATGGGCGAAGGGCCCCGCGGTTCTGCAGATTGGCGTCGAGTGTCGGCTGGCCGAAGATCACCGAGGGGGAGCCACCGGCGCAGGCCAGATTCGCGTCGTCCCACGCGAGGACGCGGAAGCCGCCCACATCGGTGACGAGCAGCCCACCCGAGGGAGTCGGACGTGCCGCGTACGGCCAGCAGGTCCCCGCCAGGTCGTAGTCGCGCGCATCGAGCGTGCGCTGCCCGACCACCGCATCCGCCGGCGCACCGTCGTGGGTCGGCCACGCGTTCCACCGCAGTACGCGCCGATTGCCCGTGTCGGCCACCCAGAGGGCGTCGCCCTCCCCGCAGACGCCGTAGGGCCAGTAGAGCCGATCCGCCGCGGCAGCGCTTCCCACGCCGCGACGGTTCGGACGTGCCCCCGCACCATCACCCTGCCCGAGCACGACGTCGGCCGGGGCGCCAGTAGCTCGGGGCAGGTCGTGCCAGAGGAGCACGCGGTGATTCCACGCGTCGGCGACGGCCAGTCGTCGCCCGTCGGTCCAGACGCCGCTCGGATAGTGAAGCGTCCCGCGCCCCGCCGGCCCGCCGCCGTTCCGCCCGGTGGCGGTCACGTCGGGCTGGCCGAGCACGGCATCGGCCGGCGCCGTCTCGCCGTCCGGCATCGTGTGCCAGACGAAGACACGGTTCTGCCCCGTGTCGGCGACGACGAGCACCTGTCCGTCGGTCGCGACCCCGCGCGGGGCGAGGAAGGGGGATCGCGGGTCGCCTCGGAACGAGCGCATGGCGCTCAGCAGATGCGGGGGAGCTGCTCCCCCGGCGGCAGGTGGACGATGCGCGCTCCGCCGATGGCGCTCTCGAGCAGCACCTGTCCGCTCCGGTCCTCGCCGACGGTGCCGATCCGTACCGCACCGTCACCGCCCGGCGCCGCGCGCAGCGCCGCCAACGCGGCGTCGGCGTGTGCACCGTCGACGATCGCCACGAAGACGCCCTCGTTGGCGACGTAGAGCGGATCGAGGCCGAGGAGTTCGCAGGCCCCCTCGACGGCCTCCGCGATCGGCAACGCCGTCTGCCGGATGCGCATGCCCTGCCCGCCCTGCTGGGCGAGTTCCGCGAGGACCGCGCCCACGCCGCCACGCGTCGCGTCGCGCAGACAGTGCACCGCCTCCCCGCAGCGATCGAGCAACGCCGCGACCGCACGATGCAGCGCCCGCGTATCGCTCACGGTGGGCGTCTCGAAGGCGAGCCCCTCGCGGACACTCATGATCGCGATGCCGTGCGCCGCGATCGGCGCGTTGAGGAGGATCGCGTCGCCGGGGGCGATGCGCGACGCGGTGATCGCGGCGCGCGGATGCACGCGCCCGATCCCGGCCGTCGTGATGTAGATGCCGTCGCCCTTGCCCCGCTCGACGACCTTCGTGTCGCCGGTCACGACGCGGACGCCCGCCGCCTCGCAGGCGTCCGCAGCTGCCGCGAGCACGCGGTCGAGCGTCGCGAGCGGCAATCCTTCCTCGAGGATCAGCCCGAGCGACAGGACCTCGGCCATGGCGCCGCACATCGCGAGATCGTTGATCGTCCCGTGGACCGCCAGCTCACCGATGGTCCCGCCCGGGAACTCGATCGGTGCGATCACGTAACCGTCGGTGCTGAACGCGACCGGACCCTCGAACGCGAGCACCGCGCCGTCATGACGCTGCGCCAACTCGGGGGCGCGGAACCGCGAGAAGACGGCGCGGTCGAGGAGCTGCTGCGAGAGCAGCCCCCCGCTGCCGTGCCCCATGATGACGTGCCCGCCGTCGCCCGTCGGGGCCGGACAGGCGAGCGTCATCGCGGGAGCGGGCCGCATCGCTTCAGCCATGCCGCCCCCCGCGCACGAGCGTGACGGGAGCCTGCGCGACGTGCCAGTATGCCGCGCACGCCCCTTCGGAGGAGACCATCGGCGCCCCCACCGGCGTGAGCGGCGTGCAGGCCTGCCCGAAGTGCGGGCACTCGGTCGGCCGCGCCTGCCCGCGCAGCACCTTGCCCGCGATGCAGCCGGCCGACGCCGGTTCGGGGGCGTCCTCGAGCCCGAAGCGCACCTTGGCATCGAAATCCGCGAACTCCTCGCGGACCTCGAGCCCCGACGCGGGAATGGTGCCGATCCCGCGCCACTCGCGATCGGCGACCCGGAAGACCTCGCGCAGCACGCGCCGCGCATCGGGGTTGCCCTCGGGCCGCACGACGCGCGCGTACTGGTTCTCGAGCCGCGCCTCGCCACGCTCGAGCTGCGACACCGCCATCAGGATGCCGTGCAGCAGATCGACGGGTTCGAAGCCCGTGACGACCACCGGCACGCGGAAGCGCGCCACGATCGGCTCGTACTCGTCGAGCCCCATGATCGTGCAGACATGACCGGCCGCGAGAAACCCCTGGATCGTGGATGCCGGATCGGCGAGCACGGCGGCCATCGCCGGCGGCACCAGCACCTGCGAGGCCAGCAGCGAGAAGTTGCGCAGTCCCTCGCGATGCGCGTGCACGAGCGCGAGCGCGTTCGCGGGTGCCGTGGTCTCGAAGCCGACGGCGAAGAAGACCACCTGCCGCCCGGGATTGGCCTTCGCGAACGCGACCGCCTCGAGCGGGGAGTAGACCACCCGCACATCGCCCCCCGCGGCCTTGGCCTGCGCGAGCGACCGCGTCGTGCCCGGGACGCGCAGCATGTCGCCGAAGCTGAAGACCGTCGCGCCGTGCTCGAGCACCAGCCGAACCGCGAGATCGATCAGCGGGACCGGCGTCACGCAGACCGGACAGCCCGGCCCGTGCACCATGCGCACGCCCGCCGGCAGGAGATCCATGAGCCCGTTCTTGACGAGCGAATGGGTCTGCCCGCCGCAGACCTCCATCAGCGTCCAGTCGCCGCGGACGGTGCGATGCAGCTCGTCGACGAGCCGCTCGACCAGGGCGGGATCACGGAACTCGGAGAGGAACTTCATGCGCCCTCCACCGCCCCGGCCCGCTGGTGCGGGGCGGTGTCGTCCTGCATCGGTACGAGTTCGTCGAGTTCGCCGATCTCCTCGAGGTACCGGAAGACCTGTTTCGCTTCGGCCTCGTCGACACGACTGATCGCGACACCGACGTGGACGAGGACGTAGTCGCCGACCGCCGCAGCGGGGAGCATCTCGAGGCTCGCCTCCTTGACGATGCCGCCGAATCGCACTTTCGCGATGCGCACCGTGCCGTCGAAGCGATGCTCGATGGCGAGGACGAGGCCGGGAATGGCGAGGCACATGGGAGGACGAGGTCAGAGGGTGAGGGCCGGCGCGGCATCGGCGGGCCGGCCACGGGATGCATCGAGGGCGACGGCGAGGAACTGTCCGAGCGCGATGTTCTCGTCGTTCGGCGGGAGCTCGCGATGCAGCAGGACGCGCCGGTCGTCGTCCCGGTGCGCGAGGAGGCGGTCGACGAGCAGCGCGTTCTGCCAGCAGCCGCCGGTGGCGCCGATGGTCCGGACGCCCGCGCGCGCCGCGACACGCCACGCCACGCGCGCCAGCACGTCATGGAAGCGCCAGGCCACCGCGGCGGCATCGATGCCGTCGCGCAGGTCGGCGAGGAGTGCCAGCAGCACCGCGCCTCCGTCGATCCGCCCCTCGCCATCGAGGGGTGGCAGCGGCAGTGCCGGCCGGGCACGAGCCGTCCGCAGCGCGGCCCCACGCTGCGCGAGTGCCTCGAGACGCATCGCCGCGCACCCCTCGTACGACGCATGCGTCCCGAGCCCCAGCAGGACGGCGGCCGCGTCGAAGAGGCGCCCCATGCTCGACGTCCACCGCGTGGGCAGGGCCCGACCGATCACCAGCGCCGTCGCCGTACGGGCCCATTCCGTGTCGCTGAAGCGGCGGCGCGCCTCCGCCGCCAACGCCGCGTGATGGGCCCCGTGCGCGGCGAGGGCCAGCCGTGGCTCTCGCGCCATGCGGTCGCCGAAGAGCACCGGCACCGGCGCGAGATGGGCGACACGCGTGACCGTCCCCCCGTCGGCGAGCAGGAACTCGCCGCCCCAGAGGCTCCCGTCCTCGCCCAGCCCGGTCCCGTCCCAGACGAGCCCCAGCACCGGCTCGGCCCATCCGGTCCGCCCGTGCTCGCCGAGGAGGGCGAGCAGGTGCGCCCGGTGGTGCCAGACCGTGTGCATGGTGAGCCCCTCGTCGCGTGCGAGTCGCGCGGCGAGTCGCGAGGTCGCATAGCCCGGATGGGCGTCGGCGACGATCGCCCGTGGCGCCGCGCCGGTGAGCGTGCGCGCATGCGCGAGCGCGCGGGCGAACGCGGACTCCGACTCCGCGCTCTCGAGATCGCCGAGCGCCTGACTGTGGTAGGCGACGCCGCCACCGCCGAGGACGAAGGCCGCCTTCATGTGCGCACCGAGCGCGACGACCGGCGGCGCCTCCGCGACGAGCGAGGCATCGGCACAGGCCGGCGCCAGTCCACGCCCACGACGGACCACGACGCGCACCCGCGCCTCGGGGGTGAACCGCACGACCGAGTCGTCCTGTGCGACCAGCAGCGGCCGGTCGTCGGTGAGGATCGCATCGGCGACAGCGAGCCGGCGTGATTGGCACTCGTCGCGACCAGCGGCCCCGCCGCGCCGCGCGCAAGGAGGTAGAGCAGCGGCGAGGCCGGCAGCATGACGCCGAGCACGTCGAGGCCGGGCGCGAGTTGGTCGAGTGGCAGTCGTCCATCCGGCCGGACGCCGAGCAGCACGATCGGGGCCGCCGACGACTCGAGGGCGCGCCGTTCGTCGTCGGCGACATGGCAATGCGCGCGGACCGCTGCCACGTCCGGCATGAGACAGGCGAGCGGCTTCAGGGGCCGACGCTTCCGGCGGCGCAGATCGGCGACCACCTCGGCACGCGTGGCGTCGCAGACGAGCAGGAACCCGCCGACGCCCTTGACCGCCACGATGCCGCCGGAAGCGATCCGCTCCAGGCACTGCGCAAGCGCCGTCTCCGCCCCCGTCAGGGGTGTGGCGTCCATCGTCGTGAACGCGAGACGAGGGCCGCATGCGGGACACGCGATGAGCTGCGCATGATACCGACGGTCCGCAGGATCGCCGTATTCACGCGCGCACTCGGCGCACACCGGAAACCCGCCCATCGTCGTCCGCTCCCGATCGAACGGAAGCGCTCGCGTGATCGCATGACGCGGCCCGCATGCACTGCAGGCGATGTGCGCGAAGCCCGCGCGCCGACCCGTACCGACGAGTTCAGCGAGGCACTCGGGGCACGGTGCGAAATCGGGCGCGCAAACCTGCGTGACGGTCGTCGTCAGCGCACTCGCGACGATGTGAAAGCCGAGCTGCGGCGGCCGCGCCTCGGTCACCGACACCGTACGCACGGCGTCGACGACGATGGGCGCCGGTGGCGCGTCGCGCAGCAGGCGGACGAAACGGTCGAGGACCGCGCCGACGCCGACCGCGTCGATGACGACGCCCGCACCGTCGTTGCGCACGGCACCGTCGACGCCGAGCGCCGTGGCCGTGCGCAGGACGAACGGCCGGAAGCCGACCCCCTGCACTCGCCCGGTGACGAGCAGCCGTCGATGCTCCCGCGCCGTCATGCCGATCAGCGCGCCGGCGTCTCGTGCGCCGCGGCGGCACCGAGCCCCGCGCCGTCGGGCAGTCGTGCCCCGGCGCCCGGACGGTCGCCCGTCCACAGTGCCGCCATGCGATCGCGGAGCCAGTCGAGCCAGCGGTCCATGCCCTCGCCGGAGTGGGCCGAGAGGACCTGCACCTCGAGATCGGCGCGCACCGCCCGACAGTCGGCGATCGCCGCCTCGACCGAGAAGGGCACGTGCGGCAGCAGATCGGACTTGCTCAGGACGACGAGATCGGTCGACAGGAACATCCGCGGGTACTTGCGCGGCTTGTCGTCGCCCTCGGTGACGGCGAGCAGCGTGACGCGGAGCGACTCGCCGAGGTCGTACGCGGCCGGGCACACGAGGTTGCCGACGTTCTCGATGATCACCAGGTCGACGTCGGCGAGATCGACGCGCTCGAGCGCCTGCAGGATCATGGGCGCTTCGAGATGACAAGTGGTCCCGGTCGTGATCTGGATGGCGGGCACGCCGTGGCGCCGGATCCGATCGGCATCGCGCTCGGTCTCGAGATCGCCCTCGAGAACGAGCATGCGGCAGAGCCCCTTGAGGGCGACGACCGTCTTCTCGAGCAGGAGCGTCTTCCCGCTCCCGGCGCTCGACGTGAGGTTGATCAGCATCACTCCGTGCGCGGCCATCGTGTCGCGGACGGTGCGCGCCGCCCAGTCATTGGCTTTCAGGAGCTGCAGCGACACGTCGGCGCACTGCACGGTACCCGGGACGGGACTTGTGGGTTGCGGCATGGACGGATCTCAGGACGTGGGAGACGTGGGAGATGTGGCCGCGGCGCGAAAGGCGACCTGCGTGACGAGGAGTTCGAGCCCCGCGACGATGCGCGCGCTGGGAGCGCCGCAGCGCGGGCAGGCGTAGCGACCGAGGACCGGTGCGAACGACGCGTCGCATGCCACGCAGTGGACGGCGACGGCCACCGACTCGCAGACGAGCCGCGCGGCCGGAAACGGCGTGAGCGGGGCGACGACGCCGAACGCGGCTTCGAGCAGCATCGGCTGGACTCCCGAGAGTTCGCCGACGCGACAATGGATGGTCGCGACATCGGCGAACCGCGCGGGCTCGACCGCCTCCGCGACGGAGGCGGCGATCCGCTGCGCGAGCGACGCTTCGTGCATGCGCTCAGCCCGCGGCGTGGGCCGCATCGAGTCGCTCGCGCCAGCGAGCGACATCGTCCGCGAGCCCCTCCGGCACCGGCAGCCCGGACAGCTCCCGCCAGGCACCGTCGAGGTCGTCGAGGCGACGCGCGGCGGCCGCGTCGTCGTCGGCCGCCCAGCCCAGCTGCCAGAGCGCCTCGAGCAGGTTGAGCAGGACCAGCGCCTGTGGCCCGGTCGCCGCGCAGCCCCGATAGATCGCCAGGGCGCGTTGGAGCTCGTCGACCGCACGAGCGGCCGGTTCGCGCAGTTGGCTCTCGGGACAGCGCCGCGTTGCCGTAGTTCGCGCGGATCTCCGCATGGTGGAGCGGATGCCGCTCGGCATCGAAGATCCGCAGCGCCTCGTCGAACGACCGGCTCGCGAGCGCAAGGAGCATAGGGCGGCGCACCGCCTCCACCGGCATCTCGGCGTAGAGCACGGCGAGCTGGTGGTGGATCGTGCCGAAGACGTGCGGCGACGCCTCGCGGGAGAAGACGGTGAGCGCCTCCTGAAAGCTCTCCATCGCACGCGTGAACTGCACCTGCGCGCCGGACTGCGCCCACGCATGCTGCACCTCGGCACGGCGCAGCGCGGCGGCGGCGAAGAGCTCGGCTTCCTCGGCCTGCTCGAGCACCCGCGAGGCCTCGTCGACGGTGACGACCGCGTCGCCGAACCGACCG
>JALOPO010000091.1 GCA_025453855.1 Gemmatimonadaceae bacterium | reverse complement strand
CTCCCCGCCGGTGCGCAGACCGTCGCCGCGCGGCTCGCCGCCTCGCCGCGCCACGGCGAATGGGTGAGCATCGCACGCCCGGGCGGCACCGACTCCATCCGTGCTTGGGTGGTCTATCCCGAGCGACGCGACAAGGCCCCCGTGGTCCTCGTGATCCACGAGATCTTCGGTCTCTCCACATGGATCCGTGGCGTCGCCGACCAGCTCGCCGCCGACGGCTTCATCGCCATCGCTCCCGATCTCCTGAGCGGCGTCGTCCCGCAGTCGGCCACGGACACCATCTCGGTGCAGAACGCCATGGCCGCGATCCGCACGCTCAAGCCCGCCGACGTGCAGCGCGACCTCGACGCCGCGGCCGAGTTCGCGATGAAGCTTCCGGCCGCGCAGCCGCGCTTCGGTGTGGTGGGCTTCTGCTGGGGCGGCTCGGCGTCGTTCAACGTCGCGGTGCGCGCCAATCCGAAGCTTCGCGGCGCGGTGGTCTACTACGGCGCCTCGCCCGCGGCCACCGACCTCGCCACCGTCAAGGCGCCGGTGCTCGGCCTCTACGGCGAGAACGATGCGCGCGTGAATGCGACCATCCCCGCCGCCGACAGCACGCTCAAGGCGATGGGACGACGCTTCACCCCGGTCACGTTCACCGGCGCGGGGCACGGCTTCCTGCGCCAGCAGGATGGCCAGACCGGTGCGAACCTCGCCGCCACGCGCGAAGCCTGGCCGCGCACCATCACCTTCTTCCGCGAGACGCTCGGGCGCTGATCGCCGGCGCCGCGCCGCCGACCGCGCGCGGGCGAGCGCCCGCCCCCCGACGGCGCGTCGGTCGCAGATCCGGTATCGTTCCACGACGTCACGCGCCCCGTCACCCGGTTCCCGGCTGCGGGGCGCGCTCGCGCCACCGACGCGTCGTCGCCCGCGGCGCGCCACTCCTCCCGCTGTCGTCCGTGCGTCCCGACTCCGTCTTCCACGCCGCCGTGCTCGCCGGGCTCGTCATCGCCGTGCGCGTGATGATCTCCGGCGTCGAGCGCCCCGATGCGCCGCCGCTCACCACGCCGCAGAAGCTGCGCGTGCGTCTCCTGCCGGCGCTCGCCGCGGTCGCGATCCTCACCGCGGGCCTCGTCGGCTCGATCGCCCTCCCCGCCGGCCTGCCGCTCAAGGTCGCCGCCACGCTCGCGATCGTGTCCGGCCTCGTGCTCGCGGCGCTGGCCCGCAACGGGATCCTCGCCGCCGCCGCCATCCCGGCCACCGATCACGAGTTCGATCCGCGCTACGCACTGCAGGGCGTCCCGGGCATCGTCGTCGCCGCCATTCCCGCCGACGGGCAGGGCATGATCGAGATCCGCGGCGAGTCGACCGGCGCCAGGCCGCAGCGCTACCGGGCCGCATCGATCGACGGGACGCCGCTCCCCTCGGGGATCGAGGTCGCCGTCGAACGTGTCGAGGACGATGTCGCCTTCGTCGAGGCGTGGAGCGTCATCGAGCAGCGGCTGTAGTGTGGAACGCACGCGACGCCTGACGACATCACGCGCCGCGACACGCGAGCGGCCGGACGTCGACGCCGGCGCAGGGAACCGATCGCGCGCCTCCGGCGTCGACCCGTGCACGCGCGGTGCACGCGCTTGCGGGATCGTGGTCCGGGCACGCATGTGAAGGGAGTCGCGTCCGCGCCTGCGCGACCGACCGGGGAACGGGGCGGGGTGGATCACAGGCGTCTGCGCGCGTCGCGGACGGGGGAGGTGCGGCGCGATGTCCGATGCCGCCTGGTTCGTGCTCGTCTTCGGCGGACTGTTCGTGCTGCGAGGGATCGCGGCGACGGTCGTCTTCCTGCTCATCCTCCCCGACGGCGATCGCTGCCCGCAATGCGATGCCGTCACGTTGCACGTCGAGGGGCGCCGCACGCTGCGCTGGATCCCCGGCATGCGGCCGAGCTGGTGCATGACCTGTGGGTGGGAGGGGTTGCTGCGTCGCACGACGCCTGCGGCACCCCGTGCACCGTCGCGCCCGCCGCGTCCCGCCGTGATGCCCTGACCGCGCACCAGGCCGCCGGCACGACGAGCGTCGTGCGTGCCTCGTGAGCTGACGCATGCGTGACGAGGCATGTGACGTCCGGCAATCGGCGGTGGTACACGCCCTTGCCGAGACCGTGCGCACGTTCACCTGCGACGCGCGGCCATGACTGCCCGACTGCGACGCCGCATCCGGCACCGGCATTGCAAGGCGGACGGCATCGTTCGTCCCCTGATGCTTCTGTGGAGGTCTGCATGGCGCCGCTGGCCCTGTCGCCGCGCTGCTCGTCGCTCGTGTACCGGACGCGGCTGCGCACGATGGTGCGCACGGCCGGGATCGGTGCCACCCTGACGCTCGCCGTCGGCTGTGCGCGGTTGCGCGACGCCGGGCACTCGGCGCAGTGGCGCACACCGGGGCGCATGCTCGTCGATGCGCCAGCGCGCTTCATCATGGCTGGTGACCGCACCACCGCGAGTGCGCCTGTGCACGGCTGTGCCGATCGCCTGGTCGACCAGCGCTACGGCGTGGAGCTCGCGCTCGTACGCGCCAGCGACAGCCACGAAGCCGCCTGGCGCGGCGACTATCGCGCCTCGGCGCCGCAGCGCTACGACGTGGCGGAGGGCGAGCTCCTGCGTGTGGAGTGCGCCACCGGACTCCCGCTCGGCGTCGTCGGCGGGGCCGTGATCGCCAGCGACGCGGGGCGCCTGCGCCGCTGACCGGCGGGCGCGCGCGTCGTCAGCGCGCCGCCGTCACCACCGCTTCGCGATTGTCGAGCTGGGGCGCCGGGGGAAGCCCCGTCACCGACAGGATCTCGCGCTCGTCGAGCGTCTCCCGGTCGAGCAGCGCCGTCACCAGTGCATCGAGCGCCGTGCGATGCTCGCGCAGCAGCCGCACCGCCTGCTCGTGGCACTCGGCGATGATGCGTCGGATCTCGTCGTCGACCGCCTGCGCCGTCGCCTCGCTGATCTCGCGCCCGCCGCCCGCGCCCATCGAGAGCGGGCCGGCGAGGAACATGTTCTCGCGCGGCGCGAGCTGCACCATGCCCAGCCGGTCGCTCATCCCCCAGCGCGTGACCATGTTGCGAGCGAGGCTCGTCGCCTGCTCGATGTCGTTCTGCGCGCCGGTCGTGCGCGTCCCGTACACCACTTCCTCGGCCGCACGCCCGCCGAGGATGCCGACGATGCGCGCGCGCAGGTAGCCCTCGGGATAGTTGTAGCGGTCCGCGTCGGGGCGCTGGTAGGTGACGCCGAGCGCCTGCCCGCGCGGGACGATCGTCACGCGGTGCACCGGATCGGCGCCCGGCACGACGAGGCCCAGGATCGCGTGTCCGCCCTCGTGGTAGGCGACGCGCTCGCGATCCTGCGCGCTCATGAGGAGCGGGCGCTCGGGGCCGAGGACGATCTTCTCGAGCGCGTCGAGGAAGTCCTTCTGCCGCACCTGCTGCTGCTCGCGTCGCGCCGCGAGGAGCGCCGCCTCGTTCACCAGGTTGCGCAGGTCGGCGCCGGTCAGCCCCGGCGTCGCCGCGGCGATCTCGGGGAGCGAGACGTCGCTCGCGAGCGGCACGGTGCGCGTGTGCACGGTGAGGATCGCCTCGCGGCCGCGCTTGTCGGGGGCGTTCACCACCACGCGCCGATCGAAGCGGCCGGGACGCAGGAGCGCGCGATCGAGCACGTCGGGCTGGTTGGTGGCGGCGAGCACGATGATCCCCTGTCGTCCCGAGAAGCCGTCCATCTCGGTGAGGATCTGGTTGAGCGTCTGTTCCTGCTCGCTCGAGCCGCCGATCGCGGTCGCGCCGCGCGCGCGTCCGATCGAGTCCAGCTCATCGATGAAGATGATCGCGGGCGCACTCTCCCGGGCCTGCCGGAAGAGGTCGCGCACGCGTGCCGCGCCCACGCCCACGACCATCTCCACGAACTCGCTCGCGCTCATCGAGAAGAACGGCACGTTCGCCTCGCCGGCGACGGCGCGCGCGAGCAGCGTCTTCCCCGTGCCCGGCGCGCCGACGAGCAGCACCCCCTTGGGCGCGGCGCCGCCGAGGCGCGTGTACTTCTGCGGATCGCGCAGGTAGTCGACGAGCTCCACGAGCTCGTTCTCCGCTTCGTCGATGCCGGCCACGTCGGCGAAGGTGACGCGGTTCTCGGTGTTCGTGTCGACGCGCCGCGCGGTGCTGCGCCCGAGGCCGCCGGTGAGCGCGCCGCCAAGACCACCACCCATCTTCGAGGCGCGCCGGAAGAACCAGACGTAGACACCGATGAGGAGGAGCGTCGGCGCGAAGCCCACGAGGATGCTCACGAGCGTGTTCCCTTCCTGGATCGGCTCGGCGCTGATGACGACCTGGTTGCTGTCGAGGAACGCCTCGAGGCCGGGATCGGCGAAGGCCGGGAGCTCGGTGGCGAAGTCGGTCACGTTGCGCGGCGTCGCGGGCTGCCGACGCGTGCTGCCGAAGAGCGGCGGGAGCGTGCGCGCGGCGGGGCGAGCGCGGCTGGCGGAGTCGGTGCGCACCGAGTCGCCGCGCGCCGCGCTGTCGCGCGGCCAGCGGACGGGTGAGACGAAGCGCCCGGTGATGCTCGCGCCGCGGCTGTAGATCGCCGCCACGTTGCGTCGCGCGACTTCCTGCTTGAAGAGCGTGTAGGGGACGGTCACGACCTGCTCGGGGGGGAAGCAGGCGCGCGCGAGGACGACGTTGGCGAGCAGGATGGCGAGGAAGGTCAGCCAGGTACGGCGCGGCGGCATGGTGCCGCCGCCGGTGGCGGGGGCATTCGGGGCGCCGGGACCGCCGTCGCGCGTCGTGGGCGGATCGCGCGGCGCGTCGCCGGTGGTGCCGTTGCGACGGACGCCGGTGCCGCGCGCGGCACTGGCTGGGAGCTGGGGGCCGGACGGCGGCATGGTGCGCTGCGGCTCGACATGGAACGCGACGCGGTGCCGTGTGCGCCGCTCGCGTGCCCCGAAGCCACGTGCAGGCGCGGTGCCGCGTGGGCGGGCGCGAGCGCGGGGAGCCCAGGCGACATTGGGCGGCGCGTACATCAGGCGCCGCCGCCGGGGCGATGGAGTGAGGCTCCGGGCGAGCGGAACTGCAGCGTATTGCTAGACAGCCATGCGTGAGGTGCCCTCGCACTCACACGGCTGCGAGAGGGGATGCACGCTTCTGACGGCCGCACGAACGAACCCGCAACCTGGTTTCGGGTTATTGCGATTGTTTCGTTTGTTGCGAATACTGATGTACTTCGTCCTCCTCAGGCAAATGGCCATCTCCGCACAAATTCCGAGTCCCGACGAAATCGAGGAGGCGAAGCGCGCCCTTCGACAGCTCGCCGCATTGACGCAAGGCCATGCGCCGGCAGGTGAGGTCGAGCTCCGGGCGGATGACGCGTCAGTCGCTGTCACGCTGCCTCGGCAGGCGGTAAAAGGGCTGCTCGAGCTCCTCGGTCAGATCGCCAACGGCAACGCCGTGACGATTCTCCCGGTGCACGCCGAGCTGTCCACGCAGCAGGCGGCCGACTTCCTGAACGTCTCGCGTCCGTATCTCGTCGGCCTCCTGGAGACGGGCACGATTCCGTTCGTCCGGGTCGGTGCGCACCGCCGCATCAAGGCGGCGGACGTGATCGCGTACCGGCAGTCGCAGGAGGCTCGCAGCAAGGCACTCCTTGATCAGCTCGCCGCCGATGCGCAGGAACTCGGCATGGGCTACTGAGCCGCACCGCCCGTGGCGTTCGTCGTCGTCTACGACGCGTGTGTCCTCCATCCGGCCCCCCTGCGCGATCTCCTCATGCGGATCGCGATCGCCGGGATCGTCCGTGCTCGCTGGAGCGACACGATCCTCGACGAGGTCTTCCGCAGCATCACAACCGCCCGACCTGATCTCGCGCCCGACCGGCTCGTGCGAACGCGGCGGGCGATGGTCGAGGCGGTGCCCGACTGCCTCGTCACCGCCTACGAAGAGTTGGCTGCGCAACTGGACCTTCCCGACCCCGACGACCGCCATGTGCTCGCCGCCGCCATCCGGGCCGGCGCGCAGGTGATCGTCACGTACAACCTGAAGGACTTTCCCGACCACACTCTGGCGAAATACGACGTGGAGGCGCGCCACCCGGACGAGTTCGTGCTTGACTCCATCGACCTCGTCCCCGGCGCCGTCGTCCGTTGCGTGAGCGAGCAAGCGGCAGCATTGCGCAAACCACCGGTCACGCTGCCGGACTTGCTGGACACGCTGCGCGGTGCTCAGCTCGTGCGTTCAGTCGCCAGGCTGCGTGCGTTGATGGGCCCCGCAGCGCTCGGCGATCCAACGTGAACAGTCCGCGCTGGGCGAATTGCGCGAACCGACGCAGGGCCGCGACCGTGTTCCGAGTGCGCGCTCATGCGAGCGGCGCGTAGGTGGCAGATCACGCCGGCCTTCGTCGAGGAGGATAGCGCGCTTCTGTGCGGTGTCCGTCTGTCGCCTCACCGATGCCGCGCGTACAGCGCGAGCCACGACGGCCACGAGGCGGGGAGTTCGACGAAGTCGTCGAAGTAGGCGAGGCCGGCGCGTTCGAGCAGGTCGATGGCGGCGCTCGTGTCGTCGGGGTGGGGGAGGGGGCCGACGAGGATGAGGTCGCCCTCGACGCGGAAGTCGTCCGCGGTGAGGGTGAAGGCGGCGTCGAGGGCGGCGCGGGCGAGGCCGGCGGCGTCGAAGGCGGGGCGGCGGATGGCGAGCGTGGG
>JALOPO010000090.1 GCA_025453855.1 Gemmatimonadaceae bacterium | reverse complement strand
CCGGGGTGGCACACCTGGCTGACGATCACGCTCCGGATGATCGCGCGCGGCGGACTCTTTCGCTGGAAGCCGTCACGACCGGCGTATCCGCGCCACGATCAGCAGCGCCCGGCTGCCTGATCGGCGAGCGAGACGGTGGGGGAGAGCCGCTCGCGCGGCACGGCGCGTAGCGCCGCCTGCAAGGCGTCATGCCGCGGCGACCCGGCTACCGGGGCCGTCGTCTCGCCGAACGGGCCACCGTCGTTCACGAGGAGCGGCGTCCCATCGGGCTCGAGGAGCATGGTGACCTGCAGGAGACACCGCTGGGGTGGTGCGATGTGCACGACGAGCCGACCGGCCACCGGCTGCACGCGCAGGCGCACGGGCTGCGATGCGACACGCGCACGCGACGGCACCACCAGCGTGGCGTCGTGCCAGCGCCCGTCGCGCGGCAGCGTCACGATCATCGGCGCCGCCAGTTCCCACGCCATGTCGGTGATCATCGCCCACGGTCCCGTCGGCACCGGCGCCGAGCCCGCGCTCGCATGGTCGCTGACGATGCGCCCACCCTCCACGCGCCAGCGCATGATCGCCGGCTCGCGGAGCGGAATGGTCTCGTCATAGGACAGCACCGCGCCGTCGCGCCAGACGAGGCGCGCCTGCGAGCGCCAGCCGTCGCTCGGGATGCGATGCACCTCGATCGTGTCGCCAGCCCGGCGCCACCAGGCACGTCCCGCGCTCTCGCGGGCGGTGACGACCGCCGCCGAGTCACCGTGCCGCGGGCGATCGAGGAGGAGCGCCGCGGTGACGTCGGCGATCGGGTGGCGCTCGACGCGGAGCAGGCGCGTCACCGACCCGGCCAGCTCCGGGGCGCCGGCCATGCGACCGACCTCGCGTCGTTCCATGACCTCGTGCAGGAGCATCCCGTCGTCGATGCGCACGATGCGGCGCCACGACTCCGTGCCCTGGGCCACTCCTGCGGCGACGAGCGTCGTCTCGCGCGTCGCCACACCCGCGCCCCCCTCGATGCGCTGCCCCGCCGCACGGAGCGTGTCGACGCGCTCGCGATCGGCGGAGAGCTCGGCCGCCCGCACGCCGAGCGTGTCGACGAGGCGCGTCACGCGCCAGCCGAGCGTGTCGCCGCGCTCCCCGGCCGGCGCGCGCCACGACGTCCCGACCGCGAGCGCGGCGCACGGCGGCGCGTCGATCGGGAGCGCGGTTGCGGGCAGGGCGTCGCGGCGCACGGCGACGCGCGTCGATGCGGGGCGCCCGGTGACACGGGCCGGGGCGATGGCGGCGCGCGGTGTGCGGCGGGTGCGTGCATCGGCGCGCATCGTGTCGCGCCGCTCCGCGGCGTCGAGCGCGACGCGGACGAGCGTCAGCGACCACGCCCCCTGCGCCGTGCGGGCCGACGTGACGCGCTCGAGCCAGTGGTGCATCGCCCCCTCGCGACCACCCGGGCCATCGATCTGCAGCCGCTGCGAGCCGAGTCGCCACGTCGTGCCGCGTGGTCCGACTCCGCACGGCGTCACGTCGCGCGCCGGCGCCGCGCGCTGCGCGTGCGCGGGGATCGGCACGACGAGCACCGCGACGAAGAGCGCGGCGGCCACCGCCGGTGGTCGCACACGGGCACGGGAAGGCGGCGAGGAGCGACGCGACATGCGTGCAATGTGCGGCGCGCGCGCGTCGTGAGCGAGCGCGCGTTGGGCGGTGCCCACGCGCGCCCGGGACCGGCGCCGGGTCAGCCCGCGCGCGTGGCGACGGTCGACGTGGGCGTCGTGACAGCCCCGGGCTCGCTGTCGATCACCGCCTGCGCGATCTGCGCCATGGGGACCGAGTTGTCCTGCGAGCTGCGCTGCATGATGCGGTAGGCTTCCTGCTCGGTGCTCCCCGTGCGGCGCATGAGGATCCCCTTCGCGCGCTCGATCGTCTTGCGCTCCTCGAGCTTGCGCTTCCAGAGCGCGGCGTCCTCGCGGCTCGCGGTGAGCTCGCGGGCACGGGCCACCGCGAGGCGGAGCGTGCTGTCGAGAATGCCGGCCGGCGACGGCTTGGGGAGGAAGGCGATGGCGGCCGTCGTGCGCGCCTGCTCGGGGCTCAGCGTGACCTGCTGGTCGCCGCTGAAGAGCACGACCGCGGTCGGGGCGCCGGTCGCCGTGATCGCCTGCGCCGCCTCGATCCCGCTCCCGTCGGGCATGTGCACGTCGAGGAGCACGACATCGGGAACCACTTCCGCCGCCAGCGCGATCGCCTCGCGACCCGATCCCGCCTCCCCCACCACGGCATAGCCGAGCGCCACGAGGAGCTCCGCGAGCAGCGGGCGGGCCTGGGCGTCGTCGTCGGCGAGCAGGATGCGGATCGACTGGTCGGTCATGGGCGGGAGTCCAGCGGGTGGGGGCAGCGTCGCCTCGGCCGCCGTGATGACGGCGTCAACGGCCAAGTGTCGGCACAACTCTAATGATTCGCACTGGCAGCGCGCACCCGGACATGCAAACAGGTGTCGGCTCCGTATGGCGGAGACGCGCGATCAGTCGCCCGCGTCACCGTTCGAGCGCCCCGCGACATGATGCAGGAGCGCGATCGCGTCGACCGGCTTCCGCAATGCGAAATGCGCATCGGCCAGCGTATCGGGAGTGAGTTCCCATCCCGTGATCACGCCCACGCGCAGTGCGGGATAGCGGCTGCGCACGCGCGCCGCGAGATCGGTGCCGCTCCCGTCGGGGAGGCCGACGTCGGTGAGGACCACGTCGTAGGCATGCGGGACGCGGGCGAGCATCCCCTCGGCGGCGGCGATCGTCGCCACGTCGGTGACCTGGTGCCCTTCCTCCTCGAGCACCGCGCGCAGCAGCTCGCGCCCGTCGGCGTTGTCCTCGACCACCAGCACGCGGCGCGGCGTGGTGACCTGCGGGGCGCGCGGCGCCACGCTGGCGGCGCTGGCGGCCGAGAGCGGGAAGACGAGGCGCACCGTCGTCCCCGCGCCCAGCGTGCTGTCGATCTCCATGCGCCCCTGGTGGCGCCGCACCACGCCGTAGACCTCGGAGAGGCCGAGCCCCGTGCCGTTGGCCCCCTTGGTGGTGAAGAACGGCTCGAGCGCGCGTTCGCGCACCTCGGGGGTCATGCCGGTGCCGCTGTCGCGCACCTCGACGATCGCCTCGCCCCCCTCGGCGCGCACCACCACGGTGAGCGTCCCGCCGCCGCGCATGGCGTCGAGCGCGTTCTGCACGAGGTTGAGGAGCGCCTCGCGGATCTCGCCGGCGAGGCCGTTGATGACGAGCCCCGGCACGAGCAGCCGCTGCAGCCGCACCACGCCGCCGCCCACGCGCTCGGCCCAGATGGGGCGCGTGATGGCGATCACCTCGTCGGTCACCTGTGCCAGGTCGAGCGTGGCATCGGGCGAGAGCGTGTGCGGATCCATGCGCAGGAAGCGCCCCACGCGCGAGGCCGTGGCGGCGCCCGTCTCGGCGGCGCGCGCGATGCGCTGCGCGTAGTCGCGCACCTTCTCCGGCTTGTCGGCGTGGAGCTGCAGCAGGTGCGCGGCGGCGACGATCGGGTTGAGCGCGTTGTTCACGTCGTGCATGACGCCCGCGGCGAGCTGTCCCACCGCCGCCAGGCGACGCTCGCGCGCCCGCGTCTCCTCGAGCCGCGCCACCTCCGCCGTGCGCTCGCGCACCTGCGCCTCGAGGCGCTCGGCCTCGGTGCTCACCACCGCGTACAGCTCGTTGGCGCGCTGCACCTCGGCGGCGAGGCGCGTGGCCAGGCGAGCGCGCTCCGTGACGTCGCGCTCCACCACCACCGCCCCCACGAGCGCGCCGGCGGCGTCGGGGAGCGGCGCGGCGCTCACCTCGACCACCTTCTCGTCGCCGTCGGCGCGGCGCACCACGAGCGTCTCGCCGCGCACCGTGTCGCCGCGCAGCGCGCGCGCCGCCGGATGCTCGTGCACGAAGATCGACGCGCCATCGCTGCGGCGCGGGAGGTCGAGGCGCCAGAGCTCGCGCAGCGACTCGATGGGGACGCCCGCATGCTCGCCGGCCGCGAGCGGATTGCGGCGCACCACCGCACCCTGCGCATCGAAGACGCGCACCGCCTCGGGGATCACGTCGAAGATCGCCTCGAGCTGCGCGACGCTGCGCGCGAGCGCCTGGCGCAGCGCCTCGAGCTCGGTGACCTCGGTGCCGACGATGAGCAGCCCGCCCGACGGGATCGGGACGAAGGTCAGCTCGACCATCTGCAGCGTGCCGCCGGCGGCGCGGAAGGCGACACGACGCGTGCGCGACTGCGCGCGCTCGACCGCGGCGTCGATCTCCTCGCTCAGGTCGGCGAGCGCGTTCGGGAACGCGTCGTAGGCCGTGGGGCGCCACTGCCGCGGCACGAAGGCGCCGACGAGGGCGCGATAGCGCGCATTCGCGCGCGCGAGCAGGAGCGCGGGGCCGAACTCGGCCACCGCGAGCGGCAGCGCCTCGAAGATCCCCTCGAGGCGTTCCGCCGCGGCGACCGCCGCCGACTCGTCTGTGTCGAGCACGGCGTCCATCGAGCCGGGCGTCGTGCGGGGGAGCGCCATGCCGGACGCTACCGGCGCCGCCCGGTCACGTCAACGGAGACGCGCCCGGGTGTGACGCGGCGCGATCGTCAGGACGCCGCAGCCACCGGCGAGGCAGGCGTTGCCGCCGCCGGTGCCGTGCGCGCATCGGCCAGGTGTCGGTGCGGGACGAGCGACTCGAGCGAGCGCGCCGACATCCCCTCGCCGTGCGTGATGAGGCGCACGCCGCGCTGGTGCGTGAAGTAGGCGAAGGCCCACTGCACGAGCACCGAGAGGCGGTTGCGGAAGCCGACGAGGTAGAGGATGTGCACGAAGAGCCAGACGATCCACGCGATCGTCCCGGTGAGCTTCACGTTGCGGATGGCGGCGATCGCGCGATGGCGCCCGATGACGGCCAGGTCGCCCTTGTTCACGTACTGGAACGTGGGGCGCGGACGCCCCGCGAGATCGGCGACGATGCTGCGTGCCGCGACCTCGCCCGTCTGGTTGGCGGCCGGCGCCACGGCGGGCACGGGCGACCCGTCGCGCGACGTCGACGCGGCCGCATCGCCGACCACGAAGACGTTGGGCCACGCGGCGAGCGACTGGTCGGGCTGCACCTTCGCGCGCCCCGCGCGATCGGTCTCGCCGAGCTGCCGCGCGAGCGGCGACGCCTGGTTGCCCGCGCCCCAGAAGACGGTGCGCGCCGGGATCCGCTCATCGCCGATGCTCACCCCCTCATCGTCGACCGCGGTCACCACCGCGCCGGTGCGCACGGTGACGCCGAGTCGCGCCAGATCCTCGCGCGCCCGCGCACTCAGCGCCTCGGGGAAGGTGGGGAGGATGCGCGGCCCGCCCTCGATGAGCACGACCTTCGTGCGCGCCGGGTCGACGCGTCGGAAGTCCTCGCGCATGCTCTGCTTCGCGACGTCGGGGATGATCCCGGCCAGCTCCACGCCGGTGGGGCCACCACCGACGATCACGAAGGTGAGCAGCGCATCGCGCTCGGCGTCATCGGTGCTGCGCTCGGCCGCCTCGAAGGCGAGGAGGAAGCGGCGGCGCATCTCGATCGCATCCTCGAGGCTCTTGAGCCCCGGTGCATCGCGCTCCCACTCGGGATGCCCGAAGTAGGCATGTCGCGCGCCGGTGGCGAGGATCAGGTAGTCGAACGAGAGCGTCGTCGTGCCGCCGTCCATGCCCAGCGTGCGCGTGGCGGGGTCGATGCGATCGACCTGGCCCATGAGCACCGTGACGTTCTTCTGGTGGCGCAGCACCCAGCGGATCGGGACGCTGATGTCGCTCGGGTTGAGGACGGCGGTCGCGACCTGGTAGAGGAGCGGCTGGAAGACGTGGTGGTTGGTGCGATCGACGAGCGTGATGCGCACCGGCGCGTCGGCGAGGGCGCGCGCGGCGGACATGCCGCCGAAGCCGCCGCCCACGATCACGACGTGCGGCCGGGGGTCGGCGCTTGCGACCGTCTCCGGCGCGCCGGTGGCGACCGGCGATGGGACGACGGGAGTGCTGACGGGCGTGACGGTCGCGGACATGCTTCCTCCTGGGGCGCACGCCGGAGGGGGCAGGTGGCGTGCCGGTCGCTTGTGAAATATTTCACAAGCTGATACGCCGCGCCACCGCCCGTGTTTCATGGGGCGGCCGCGCGGCGTCCCTCCCTCGCGTCGCTGGCGACCCGTCGCCGCCCGTCGCGACTCAGACCACCGCCACCGTGCCGAGCGGCGTCCGACGGTGCGGCGACCGGGGGCGCGCCGACGGCGCTGCACGCACCGCCGGCGCGACGGTGCGCACCGGCGAGGTCGTCGTCGCCGCGGCGATCGAGAGGGCGAACTGCCCCGTCGTCGCCGCCAGCTCCTGCGCCATGCTGGCCAGCGACTGCGAGGCCGACGCCGACGCGATCGCGCGCGCCGCCGTGGCCTGCGTCTCCTCGCCCACCGCACCGACGAGCGTCGCCGTCTCGTCGATCGCACGCGCGGGCCGCACGCTGCAGCAGCTCGGTCGTGCGCTGCGCCGCCTCGGCGCTGCGCGCGGCGAGCCGGCGCACCTCCTCGGCGACCACCGCGAAGCCGCGCCCCGCCTCGCCGGCACGCGCCGCCTCGACCGCGGCGTTGAGGGCGAGGAGATTCGTCTGGAAGGCGATCTCGTCGATCGCGCCGATGATCGTGCGCGTCTCGCGACTCGTCCCGAGCACGTCGTCGATCGCCTCGCCGAGCGAGGTGACGGCGGTGCGTCCCGTGGCGGCATCGCCAGCCGCCTGCTGGGCTGCGGTGAGCGCGCCGCGCGCCTCGTCGGCGCGCGAGAGCGCGGTGATGCCGTGGAGCTTCCTGGTCACGGTCTCGATCGACTCGGCCTGCGACTCGGTGCCGCGCGACAGGGCGGCGCTCGTCTCGGCGATCTCGGTGCTCGCGTGATCGAGCTCGTTGCTCGCCGCCTGCACCTCGGCCAGCGCGCGCTCGAGCTGCTCGATGGCGCGGTTGGTCTCGGTGGCCATCGCACCGAACGCGCCGGGGAAGTGATCGGCGACGCGCGCCGTGAGGTCGCGACCGGCGGCACGGACCAGCACCTCGCTGGTCGCCTCGATCGGCGTGCGCACCACGCCGAGCATCGTCCCCACGCCGTCGAGCAGCGTGCGGAAGTCGCCGTGCGTCCCGTCGCGGACGACGACGTGTGCCAGGTCGCCCTGCCGCACCGCATCCACCGCGCTGGTGACGGCGCAGACGAGCGTCTTCACCTGCGTCTGCGCGGCGACGCCGCTCGCCGCCAGCGTGTGCAGCGCGGCGACGACGGCATTCACGTCCTCGGCGAGCTGCGCGCACTCGTCGGTGCCACGCACGCGCACCGGCTCGGTGACGATCGACGCGGTGGCCGACGTGTCGCCCATGGCGATGCGGGCCAGCGTCTCGGTGAGTGCCGGCAGGTCGCGCGTGGTCACCGACCGCGCCGTCTCGGTGAGGCGGCGGATGGGACGCACGATCGTGCCGCTGATGACGAGGCCGAGGACGCCCGCGAGGATCGCCGCCGTGACGATCGCGCCGACCAGGAGCACTGCGGTGCGCGACTGCATCGACTCGGTGGCGGCGAGCGTCTCGTACGCGAGCGCGAGCTCGGTCTCGACGAGCTTCCCCAGCTCCTCGGTGAACGGGTCGATGGCCGGGTACATCCCCTGCTCGACGTACTGCCGGTAGGCGCTGGTGTCG